>JANYKL010000061.1 GCA_025361625.1 Acidobacteriaceae bacterium | reverse complement strand
CCGATGGTACTAGGGCGGGTCTTCAAACTCAATACACCCCGAAAGCGAACTTGTCTGACAGGTCACGCGATGTTCATTGCACGAATCAGTCAGAAGGTGTTGAATGCGATGAGTCCTGATGCCAGGGAGGCTTTTTTCATTTTGCGGCAGCGGCCAGATTCCGAGCCGCCGCCCAAAACGGATCCGACATTGCTGTGGAAGCACGACCTGGCAATGGAGCGGGCCTTCGTGGCGGCGGGCGGATTGTTGATTGCGGGACCAGATCCCACCGGCGCCGGGGACGTGGTGCCGGGATTTGGCGATCAGCGCGAAATCGAATTGCTTGTGGAAGCTGGGTTTTCGCCAGTCGAGGCGATCAAGATCGCCACGCTGAATGGAGCGATCTATCTAGGCAGAGACAAACAGATCGGCTCGATTGCTGCCGGAAAGAACGCCGACCTCGTGGTGATCAAGGGCAATCCTTCCAAGAACATTTCCGACGTTGAAAACGTCGAAATCGTCTTCAAGGACGGTATCGGCTACGACTCGCAGAGGCTTTTGGATTCGGTCAAAGGGCGTTACGGGGAGTATTGAAGGGTTCGTCCTCACTTTTCCACCGCTAGTCGGCCATCGACACATCGAACACTCGTCATCGCGCAGCCGCTCCACAAACTGGAAGATTTTCAAGATGCAGCTCGATGGTTCTCGAGCGCCGCCACCCGTTCACGAAGGACCGGCAGCAAAAGAGCCGGGTCCCGATTCGAGCAGATTAGTTTGGCTCGGTGCCGGGAGTTCTGGGGAACTTGTCACCGCATCCTCGATTCCTTCGGCGCTGGCGTACCGCGGTTGCCTCTGTAGACTGACGTTCACGATCAAGGTGGTTGGACGCTCAGCATCCACCGGACGACCGCCATTTGCGATCACCGAAGCGCGGCTGCGCGCCTCGAGCAATCTGGCGGCTGCCATAGCGCCAAGCGACTTCTCACCCATGTGGTTTTGGAGATCAATGAGACTTTGCGCAACAAGATCGAGCCCCACCAATGCGATTGCGCCCAAACGCTTGGCAGTCGTTTGTGTCTGCCTCATCGAATAAATTCCTCGGTTCGACTCAAAATACTGAGACAAGCGAATTGTGATACCCACTTAGATCCGTGGTGCTGTTTTGACAAGTTGTTTTTACTTGACACTGGCGGAGCTGCGATTAGCCAAGGATCTCTCTGTGGTCGCTCGGTGATGGTTGAATAGGTTGCGCCCACCCCAATTCTTCAGTGTTTGACAACCGGCGCAGAACAGTGTTCGCCGATGTGTCATCGTCGATCGGTGGTCACCACTACCGCTTAAGGGTTTGACTGATCAGCTTGAGGTTTTCTGCGGGGAGGGTTTGAGACGCGATCGGCTTCTTCCGTTGGCGTTCATTCTTGGCTTCGCTCTGCGAGAATAATTTCGCGGTAATCAGCAAGGCGGTAAAGGTCAAGCTTAAAAGCATGACTTGCTGCGTCGCGGTCAGCATGGAAGCATTGCCGAGCAGAGTCAATCCAGCGAAGCAAAATAAGAGATGAACGCAAAAAACTTGCAACGAAGATTGCCCGAGTAAGACAAAAGGCCGGATGGTGATTGGCTTCATAACTTTCTGCCAACGCGCCAGAAGCACGGCGACCGCCGCAAAATCGAGGAGGCGGAAAAGACCCAGGTGCCATTTATCGATCATGAACGAGGCCGAGTTCATCTCGAAGCCGTAATCGATGGCGCGCCGCAACACCAAGCATCCGACAAAAACCAGCGCGGCTGGAGCGACGGCTCGCTTTGCCCAGGCTTCAATCGGGAGATCGTCTTCCGCCCATCGCACTCCCAGCCATACTCCCACGAACCAGACAAACTGCCACGCCCACAAATCAAACGGTCCCATTTCGTTTAAGGGAATGTTTGTGGGGATATAGCGCATCATGAAATTGTGTTCCGTCTCACGAAAGCCAAACTGAGCGAGGAACCAGAAGGCGAACGAGACGCCTAGAATCGGCTTCCACCCAATTTTGCGTGCCTGCGGCAGCACCACTGTCGTAAGCGATAAAAAAATGATGTACATGGGCAGTATGTCGAGCAACGGAGGGCGGTAGATGAGCAGGGCAGCCTCGGTAATCGCTTGCTTGGCTCCGGCGTTGAAGTAGAAATCCAGAAGATTGTGAAGACCGGGCCGATTGCCGCGAGCCGCAATCGGAACAGCCACGAGGAATGCGAAAGCGAGCAAGAGCACATGGTAGCCGTAGAGACGAAGCGTTCGTCCCCACAACTTGAAGGTCATGGCACGGTAGCCGTCCGCTTCCGCCATGCGAAAGTAAATGCGGCCGGTAAAGAGGGCGGAGAGAAAAATAAAGCCTTCCGCGGCTGATACGAAGCCGAAAGGCTGATTGACCCAGGCGCTGGCGGCAGTCGGCAGGTGGGCAAGCGCAATCCAGACGAGCATCAGTCCGCGCATAGCATCGAGTTCCAGACGGCGGCCGTTCGCCATGGAACTTAGACGCGATCAGGCGAACGACGGTCGCCGAAATTCAGCGCCTTTATCGTGCTTTTACCAACAAAAGCAGCCGCGCCGAGCCCGAACTTTGCTAAATTGAATCGCGGGGGGCCTGTTTTGAGGAGATTGTTGCTCGTTTATATATCTTTTTTGCTGCTAATCCCCACATTTTCGCACGGAAATCCGTTCGCAAAAAAACAGGAAACCGGCTTCCTCGATCGCACCCTTTCGCTGCAAGGAGTCGAATATAAGTACCAGGTGTTCGTTCCCGAAGATTGGACTCCGCACAAGAAGTGGCCGATCATTCTCTTTCTGCATGGCGCCGGCGAACGCGGCGACGACGGTATGCTTCAGACCGACGTTGGAATTGCATCCGCGATTCGAAGTTCGCGCAAAGAAGTCAACGCCATCGTCGTCATGCCGCAGTGTCCGAAAACGCTCTGGTGGATTATGCCGCCAATGCAGGATCTCGCCATCAATGCGCTCGATAACGCGGAGAAAGAATTTCACGGTGACTCGCAACGAACCTATCTAGCCGGTTTATCAATGGGCGGGTTCGGTTCCTGGAAATTGGCCGCGAAATATCAGGGGAGGTTTGCGGCAATGATCGTCATCTGCGGCGGTATTCGTGTGCCGGCAAGGGCGCTCAAAGCTTATCCATATCTCGCCAGCGTCCTGCCTCCCGACTTGCCCAAGAGTTACTCCGACGCGGCTGAGCGGGTGGGCAAAGTTCCGGTCTGGATTTTTCACGGGGCCGATGATGACGTTATTCCAGTGACCGAATCGCGACGCATGGCCGCCGCGATGAAGCAGGTTGGAGCCGAGGTTCATTACACGGAATATCCCGGCATACGTCATGACTCATGGGACAAGGCTTTTGATGAACCGAAGTTATTTCCGTGGCTCTTCTCGAAAACGCTTGCGGCTCCGGCCAGATAGCTTCGTCCATCACTTTTTCGTTCGGACCAGCGCCTCTCGCGTTCGAGTTAATGTGAATTCCAGCGACTCTTTGGGAATGGCCGATATGAGTGGACCGATCAACCATCCCAATCCGGAGGGAATGTCTCGTGTGAGCGAGATAGCTTCGAGTCGGACGTAAGTTCCTCCGTCGCGCTGCTCGAAGCGCCAGTAAGAATTCAAACGCCACATAAATCCATTGTCGTCACCGACTGGCTTAGCCACTTCATTCTTCTGCCCGGCGTTGTCGATCTCCTGAATGCGAGTGCATACGGAACGGGCCAGCGCTCTGTCGCCCTCCAACAACCGGTAGCGAATGTCGTAGTCCGCATCTAATACAGCAATCTTCCTGCGCAGTCGCAGAGATACTTTGAAGAGTTGACCTTCGCGCGAGGTTAAGTGGGATCGCTCGACATCCGGCCCGTAGAACTTGTAGTGGTTGTCGTAGTCCTGAACGAAGGCTAAGGTTTGCGCCAATGTCACTCTCGGAACAAATATTGTGCCTTGCCAATGATGAATGAAGCCACCCGGGACCGGTAGAGCGCGGCCCTGGCTGAGCGTCTCAACGCGATTTACGATCACCCCTCCCTGCTTCAGACGTTCCATTGAAGCCTGGCGCTCGAGCTTCGGAAGTTGGTCAATCAGCAAAAATGAGGCGCTCTGCTCCTCCGCGTTCATTCGCTGCTCCGTCAACGCAACATATTGGTCGAAGGCAGCGACGGTACGAGTTTGAAGATGTTCGGCATGTAAAGGTTGACTGGGCAATGCTGGGATCGCGAGGATCATCAGTTGAAAGGCAGCGCTCTTCGCTCGGTTATGATGTCTGCGATGGCGGCGAATCAATCCAGAAGAATCTATCGGTTCGGAGCGTTTGAAGCCGACACCGAAAGCGGCGAACTGCGCAAGTCTGGATTGCGGCTGCGGCTGCAAGAGCAGCCATTCCAGGTATTGATTATTTTGCTGGAGCGGCCGGGTGAAGTTGTGACGCGCGAAGATCTGCGTCAGAAACTTTGGCCATCCGATACGTTCGTAGATTTTGATCATAGTTTGAATACCGTCGTAAATAAGCTGCGAGAGGTGCTCGGCGACTCCGCCTCGAATCCGCGGTTCATTCAAACGATCACAAAGCGAGGATATCGTTTTCTCGGGCCGGTCGAGCCGGGACCCGATCAACGACCGGCGGTTTCTTCGGTTGAGCGGGTTGTGGCTGCGAGAGCGCCGGTGCAAGTTACGCAGGAAGACGACGCGCTGCTTACATCTTCGAATGATGTTCCGGCTGCACCGCAAGGCTACGTTCGAATTTTGTTTCTGCTTATTCAAGTGATGTACCTATGTTTCTATATCGTGGCCTTAGTGCGCATCTCCTTTGTCGAGGAATATCTGCAACAGGCCTTTAGTCGCCATGAATTGGTTCTAACCACCCTCATTGTTTCCGCCGCCGTTGGCATTCCGATCCGTTTGTATCTGCTGTCTGCCGTGTCCTTCGATATTCAGCACTTTGGTCGCAAAGTACTTCGTATCTTTCCGGCAACTTTCCTGCTGGACGAACTCTGGGCACTGTCGCCATTCCTGATCACGCCGCAGATAGGGATGGGCGCAGCCTTAGCGGTGACGGCGGCGCTCATTTATCTCCCTTTTGCGCAACGGTCGCTGGTGCTAATGCGGGAGCGGTCACGGTCATTAACGGGCTAGCACTTGCGTCAGAGATAAATACCCAACGATCGCTGATCCAGAAATTACCGATGGCGCATATCGCAATGCTCATCAGATTCGCGGGTAGCAAAGGCAAATGCATCTCGCCGCTGAATAGACCCGTCAACAGGACGTTACCTACAAGCGATATCAGCCCGTTACTCAGATTGAATCGTACGAAGGCGGAAAAACTTTCTGCGAGCGAGCTTTGCCGTTCCCGCCACGTAAAGAGTCGGTGCCAGATGAAGTTGTGCAGAATCGCTGACTCGACCCCCGCAACCGTCGCGACTAAGTAATTTGTCCTTATCGCTGCGAGCAGCGAAAGCACAGCGAGCTGGATGATAACTCCCATGGCTCCGACCAAAGAAAACTTTGCCAGCCTACCCTGCGTTGTCACGGGCTGACTCATGGCAAAGGCTCCTCGTGATAGAGCCGCGCGGTGTGCTGGATCGCGGAAACGATCAACATAAGAGCCATTGCGCAAATCGCGATTGAGCCGCCGAGGTCGAACAGCAAGGTAGTCCTGCCTAGAAATGTCACCGTCGGATGCCAGAACAAAGTAAGGGTGCCGACGGCAAGCAAAATGCGAATCTCCGTCGGTCCAAACTTGAAATGTGAAAGCTGAAAGAAGCCGAGCGTATAGGTCGCAAGATAGGCTTCGATTGAGAGCATCAGGAATGCGATTAACATGCCGAAGGCGACTGCGGGGCTGACGTAGCCAGACAGCCCCATTCCTCCCATCAAGAAAAAGGCAGCGATAGAGTCGCAGACATGGTCGACGTAGAACCCGTAGCGTGGACGCTGGCGATTGCGAACCCGAGCCAACGTGCCGTCGAGGCTGTCTCCAAGCCAATTCAAGGCAAGGAAAAGGATGCAGGCCGCCAGTGCTCCCTTATTGTAGCGAGCAAAGGCGTAACAGACCCCCACCATGCATTGCGAGACGAATCCGAGGACGGTGAGGTGGTCGGAGTTTATCCAAGCGGGGGCCCGTACGGCCAAGAAGATTAAGATCCTCCGTTCGGATGAGGCCGTCAGGCTCTGATGAATTCTGGGGGCTGACGAAAAGGTGAGGAGTCTGCGGTTTGTGAGGGGTGGGGCTGCGATCGACATGAGTTGCTCTCCTTCAGCGACAAGATGAATCAAATCGGCGGAGGAGGCAATGCGCAGCGGGTAAAACAAAAGACAATCGAATATCAAGCGACAAGCACAGTAGAACCAGGAAGATAGACGGATTTATCCTCGGAATTTTCAGCGGTCGAGACCTTCCTGGCGGCTTTCGCAGGGGGGCCATGCCAAGGAACTTCTATGTCTCTGCGGCGATTGTCTCTGTGGCGATTGATCGCAAAAATACGAATTTCGGACTGGGGGGTGGGGGGGCTAGTTAAGCAGACGCGTTCAGCTATCGCGCTCCAACTGCTTCTTTTTCCCTGGCGGCGTAGTGGGAGTCGACGTAGTCATCCAGAATCTTGATGAATTCCGGAACGATCTTATCGCCCTTCAGCGTGGTGAAAAGGCGGCCATCGACATAGACAGGGGCTTTTGGTTCTTCGGCGGTGCCGGGGAGCGAGATCCCAAGGCTTGCATGCTTTGACTCACCGGGGCCGTTGACTACGCAGCCCATGACGGCGACCTTCATCTCTTCGACGCCAGTGTGGGTTTCTTTCCAAACTGGCATTTGATCGCGCAGGTAGGTCTGTATCTGCTGCGCCATCTCCTGAAAAAACGTGCTGGTGGTACGCCCACATCCGGGGCAAGCGGTGACCTGCGGGGTAAAGCTGCGAATGCCGAGCGATTGCAGAATCTGCTGCGCCACGCGAACTTCTTCGGTGCGGTCGCCCCCCGGCGCGGGGGTCAGCGACACGCGGACGGTATCGCCGATGCCTTCCTGCAAAAGCACTGACATGGCGGCGCTTGAGGCGACGATGCCTTTTGCTCCCATGCCGGCTTCGGTCAGTCCGAGATGCAGCGGATATTCGCAGCGCGAGGCGAGAATGCGGTAGACGTCGATTAGATCCTGCACTCCGCTGACCTTAGCGCTGAGGATAATCTGGTCGGAGCGAAGTCCATACTGCTCTGCCAGCTGCGCCGAAGTCAGGGCGCTGACTACAATCGCTTCCATCGTTACTTCGCGAGCGTCTTTCGGCTCCGGCAGGCGCGAATTTTCGTCCATCATTTTCGTAAGCAGGGTTTGGTCGAGCGATCCCCAATTCACGCCGATGCGCACCGGCTTCTGATGCTTCGCCGCCATTTCGATCATGGTGCGGAAATTGTCTTCGCCCTTGCGTCCGATGCTGGCGTTGCCGGGATTAATGCGGTATTTGGCTAAGCCCTCGGCGCATCCGGGATATTTCGTGAGTAAGAGGTGCCCGTTGTAGTGGAAATCTCCAACGATCGGTACGCTCAGGCCCTGCTTTTGCAGCCCTTCATTAATGTAGGGGATGGCTTTCGCCGCATCGTCATTGTTGACGGTGACCCGGACGACTTCACTGCCGGCGCGAGCGAGCGCGGCTACCTGCTTGATCGTGCCGGGGATGTCCGCCGTATCGGTATTGGTCATCGACTGCACCATTACCGGTGCATTGCTGCCAACGCGAACGCCGCCAATGGTGGCGGTGAAGGTTTTTCGACGCTGAATTTGAGCCATGCTTAAGAGCTATTTTAGCGTAGCGCGGGAAAAAGAGCGATAAGGGCCGAGATTCGCTTGCCCGGCAGACCTGGTTGCGCGGACGAGCTGGGGGGCTGACCTACCGACGGCTAATCCTCAAAGGCTGAACGTGACGGCCCACTGCCTTAAGGCATCCTCGTCAGTCCGGGTAGTGTCTTGACAATGTCGTTGTAGATCACCGTCACGGCAAAGAGTACGAGAAAGACAAAAGCAGCCTGATAAATGCGTTCTTTGATAGGCAGGCTGATTTCGCGCTGCATCAGGCTTTCGATGAGCAGGAGCAGGATCACGCCGCCATCCAATATAGGGATAGGCAACAGATTCATCACGCCGAGGTTGAGGCTGATGATGGCGCTCACGAATAAGAGCGGAGTCCATCCCTTCTCTCTCGCGGCACTGCCGACGGCGCTGCCGATGCCTATGGGGCCGTCGACTTGGCGGATGGAAACTTTATGCTGCACCATCTTCCGCAACAGTTCCAGGATCAGCGACGAATTCTTGACGCATTCGCCAGCGGATCTTTGAACCGCTTGCATGAAGGGTAGTCGCACGACTTTCGTAGGAAGGCTGCCAAGTCCGATCCGGTAGCGCATCTCCCCCGCAGGACGACCGGAAGAAAGTACTGGCTGGACCTTGAATGTGAGTCTTTGGTGGTCGCGGAGAGCGACGATTTCCAGAGGCTGATTTTTTGTCCGGCTTAAGGTGTCAACCATCGCCTCAAGCGCGGGAACCTCCTGGCCGTTGACCGTGAGTATCTCGTCGCCGACTTTCAGTCCGGCTTTCTCAGCCGGCATTCCGGGTTCGATCATTGTGGCAATAAACGCGGGTTCTTTTGGCACCATTCCCACATCGCCCGAGGCATTACGGCCCATCGGCTGGGGGACGAGCGTGACGTACGAAATCACTCCCTTGCGCAAAATTTCGAATTTCAATGGTTGATTAGGGCTAAGAGCTTCCTTGAAGCTCACCTGCTCCCAATTTGGATTTTCGATATTATCTACGCGCACGATTTGGTCGCCGGGCTGAATTCCAGCGTTCGCCGCCGGGGTTCCGGGCATGACCCATCCGATGAAGGCTGGTCCTTCAATCACTGCGGGGTACTCGTAATGCACCATGAACACGCCCGTCCATAAGCCAAAGGCGAGCAGCACGTTCATGAACGGGCCAGCAATGGCGATGATGAAACGCTGCCAGCGGGGATGGGATAAAAACTCACCCAACTCGCCGGTGCGTTCGTCCATGGGATTTTCGCCCGACATTTTTACATAGCCGCCGAGCGGTATAGCACTGATGCGGTAATCCGTCTCGCCCCGGCGAAAGCCGAGCAAACGCTTGCCAAAGCCGATCGAGAACACTTCCACCCTGACCCCGAAATACTTGGCGGCGGCGTAGTGCCCGAATTCATGAATGAGGATCATGAATCCAAGCACAATTCCCATGTCAAAAATCGTGTGCATGATGGATAAAAGCTGGGGCATATCTTTTTAGACTACTCCGTACAGACGGTTACGAAATGGCTCGAACGGGCAGTGTCTTCCGAATATGCCCCTTGACGATTTCGCTTGTTACCCGGCGCGCCTCTATGTCAGAAGCAAGCACCTCTTGTATAGATTCCAACTGTGCCGCTGGCGTTGCAGTCATCACTTCCTCAATAATGCGGGAAATGTCCTCGAAGCCGATTCGCTCGTCCAGGAAGGCCGAGACCGCTACTTCGTCGGCAGCGTTAAGGGCAATTGTCTTCGTGCCGCCGCTCGCCGCCGCTTCGTATGCCAGTCGAAGACAGGGAAATTTTTCCATGTCGGGCGGATAGAAATCCAGATGCCTTAAGTCACTCAGAGAAAACCTGAGGTCGGAGGGGATGCGGTCGGGATAAGTGAGTGCATACAGGATCGGCAGGCGCATGTCTGTGACCGAAATTTGGGCAAGGATGCTGCCGTCAACGAATTCGACCAGGGAATGAATCGTCGACTGTGGGTGCACCATGACTTGCACTCGGTCGGGAGCGATGTTGAAAAGGCGGCAGGCTTCAATTACCTCGAAGCCCTTATTCATCAATGTGGCGGAGTCGATGGTGATTCTTTTGCCCATCTTCCAGGTGGGATGGTTCAGGGCTTGCTGGACGGTAATACCCGCGAAATCGCCCTTGGGGGTGTTTAGGAAGGGGCCGCCAGAAGCCGTCAACCAGATGCGCTCGACTTCGTTGACTTCGGCGTCCATCCGTCCGCCGCGAAGGCATTGGTGGACGGCGTTGTGCTCGCTATCGATCGGGAGGAGGGGCTTGCCCTGCTTGCGGGCCTCGGCGGTGATCAGTTCGCCGGCAACGACCATGCACTCTTTATTCGCGAGCCCCACCGTCTTGCCGGCGCGGACGGCTTCATAGGTGGCTTCGAGCCCCGCCACGCCAACAATGGCGCTGACCACGAAGTCCACGTCTGGATGGGTCGCCACCTCTACATTGCCAGCCGACCCGTGAACGACTTCGATCTCCGAAAGCCCTGCGGCGCGGAGTTTGGCGCGGACCGCCTCGGCGCTCTGTGGATTTGCCAGGGATAAAATTTGCGGCTTCCAGCGCGCGGCCTGCTCAAAGGCCAAGTCGATATTTGTCCCTGCCGCGAGGGTAGCGACCTGAAAGCGGTCGGGATAGCTTTCAACCACGCTCAGGGTACTTCGACCGATGGAGCCGGTCGAACCAAGGATGGCGATGTGTTTCATCTGTATTTCTATTGTAAGTGAGCGAATGCGACTGAAAGGAAAACTGCGTGGTGGCCAGGATCAGCCTCGGCACCACGCAGTGAGTGTTTCAACGGCGTGCAACACTTGTTTGCGATCCAGGCACCCGTTACGGATTGGGCGGCGGAGCAGGAAGCGCATTGAGATTACAGGCCCCGCCCCTGAACTGAGCTGGTACATTGCTCGGCGGCGTGGCCCAGGGCGCGTTTACGAAATCGAAGAAGTCGAGGCTCATATCGGCCTGGGCGGCATCTCGATTCGACAACGGGCTGAGATTAAAACGCTTTTCGATCAACTTCAGGATTGCAGTGTGATCGTAGGGCGTGTGCGAAACGTAGTTTTTCTTCGCGAACGGAGAGACGAGGATGAACGGCAATCGGTAGCCAGTGTAGCCAAAGTTGCAGATTCCGCTTCCAAGTTCGCCGCTGTTACTGCAGATATCCCCTGGCTTCAAATCGATAGGCAAGTAGTTGGGCGATGACGAAGAATCCGGAGGCGTGGTGGCTTGCGGCGGAACGTGATCGTAGAAACCACCCGGCTCGTCATAGGTAAAGAACATCGCCGAATCCTTCCAGTTCGGGCTCGCCATAAGAGCGTTCATGATGCTGGCGGTGAACGCGGCGCCTGACTGGATATCTATTCCACCTGCGGCGTCACTGTCTGTGGGATGCTCGTCGAGTCCCGCGTCGGAGGGCGGTTCGATCAACGCCACTTGTGGGAGCGTTCCGTTGGCCAAGTCCGTTTTCAGCTGGGTAACTGAAGCGATATTCTGGAGCAGTAGCGGGTTGTTGGCGACGGTCGAGTAATACGTAAACATGTTGATATAGGAGTGTTGAATGAGACACTTCGAATCGGTGTCAGAGCAATTTGTTCCTGTCGAGTTCACATATATCTTCCAGGAAATTCCGGCATTCTGCAGTGCTTGAAAGATCGGCATATTGGTGAGCGCGCCATAGGGTGGAGCTAACGGATACACGTGGCCGCCTGACGTTCCAGACAAGAGGAACATGCGATTGAGCTGGGTACGGCTCATGGTGGGCGCGAACCACCGGTCTGACGTGGCGAAGGTGCTCGCCATGTAGTAGTAGTAGTTCAAATCCGTGTCGTCGTAATAGCCCATCGTTCGATAGCCATTTACATCGTGCAGCTGAGGGGTGACCTGGCGCGCGTCGTTGGCCGCCGCTTGCACCCATCCATTGAGTTGTGGAGCGGTGGTACCGATCGGATTGTTGAAATCCCAATCAATGTGTGCTTCGTTCCAGAAGGGACTGAGAGCTTCAGAACACACGGAGTAGACGTTGTGGAATGAAGTCACCAAGGGGGCCGAAAAACTCGCCTGGCAGGTGGTGGCGGTGGACAAATTGGGGTCGCACCCCGGAACCGCGGGGGGCGGGCCGTACGCTGGCGGGATATTACCGGATTGCGGATTGAATTGTGGTAAGCCATCGAATTGCTGGTCGGCGAATCCGGATCCGGGCTTGGCCCAGTAATGACGCATGGCTCCGAAATAGTGATCGAGCGAGCGGTTCTCCTGGGCAAAGATGATGATGTGATTCAGGCTTTGCAAGCTCCCTGAATTCGGTGCGAAGCTTGCGCTCACGGTACCGGCCGAAGTGAGCGACACGGTGCAGCTTCCGGAGCCGAAGCATAATCCTCCCCAACCAATAAACCCGTTGTTGGCGCTGGCGGTTTCGGTGAGCGTGATCGAAGTGTTGAGCGGAAAACTGGTCGAGCAAGTGAGGGGGCAATTGATACCGCTCGGGCTGCTGGTTACGGTACCGCTACCAGCGAGCGACAAGGTGAGTGTGGCCGAAGTAGAAGTGGAGGTAAAGGTTGGGCTCACGGTTACGGCACTGGTCACGATCACTGCACAGGTGCTTGTGCCTGAGCAACTTCCCCCGCTCCAACCGCTAAACGTGTAGCCGCTGCCCGCTGCTGCGGTAAGAACAACCTGGGTGTTATTCGCGAAGCTCGCCGTGCAGGTTCCAGGGCAGCTTATTCCACTGGGATTACTCACCACTGTGCCAGCCGACGACGGTACGCCAGATGGCAGGTAACTTACGCTGAGGGAAGCGGAAGCCGTTTGCAAGAAAGCCGGGGTCACGGTCGTCGCGGAAGTCATCGTTACCACGCAACTGCTCGTCCCTGAACACCCGCCTCCGCTCCATCCGCTAAACGAATAGCCGATCGCCGCCGTTGCTACCAGAGTCACCTTGGTACCGCTAGCGAATGCCGCAGAACACACGTTGCTCGCGTCCCCTCCATTGCCGGAGCATTCGATGCCAGCCGGAGTGCTCGTCACAACGCCGGCATTAGCTGTCGGAGCGGCGATCGTTAGCTGAAAAGAAGATGGTGGGGGCGGCGTGCCGCCGCCGGAAGTGGATTTCGAGCCCGACCCGCATCCGGCCAGAAGCAGGCAAATCGAGATTGACGAACCTAGGATTGACGAACCTAGTATCGACGAACCTGGGTTCGATTTATGAAAGAACATCATGGCGCAGTACTCCCCCGTGCATTGGATGTGGGCGCGGGCAATTTTGGTTGGTAACAGAATGGTCACCCGAGAAAGCGTAACTTCAGTAACCCGGCACGGGAAAGCCGCGCCCCATGCGGGGTTTGCGGTATTGCTGTCAGTTTTGGTGAATGGTTTAAACGGCGATGGCAGGGTCACCGCGCTTGGATATTTCGACTCTGTATCGCTAACTTCGAGTAGCTCCCACGCCGCTCACGATGGGAACTTACTGCATCAAGCGCCACGCTCCGAAAGCCCAGACGATTGGAACAGCGAACAACATAGCGTCAATTCTATCAAGCATGCCTCCGTGGCCGGGCAGGATCGTGCCTGAATCCTTTACGCCAGCACCACGTTTTATGAGTGATTCGACGAGGTCACCGAATTGAGCTGCAACGTTTACCAGAGCGGCGAGCATGATCACGGGCCAAAGCTGCGGCTGCTCCAAACCAAACATGCCGTCCCGGCGTTCGATCAGATTCCACCGGAGAAGCGCACCGCTGATAATTGGCGCGTAGTGAATCCACATCGCGCCGACGACTACGCTGGCTAGAATGGACGCGCCCGCGCCCTCCCACGTTTTCTTCGGGCTGACCTCCGGAGTCATGCGATGCTTGCCGATCGCTTTGCCCACGAAATAGGCGAAAATGTCTCCAGACCAAACCGACAACAAGGTAAAGATTGTCCAGATCGCGCCTGCTGGTTGTTGACGAGTTGCCACGAGCAGCGCCATCGGAATCGCGATATAGGTAAACGCGAATGTAGATGCCGCAGCACCAGGATATCCGGCGCTCAGCTTTGATCCGCGCATCGCCAGGGTTAAAAAAATAAACGGTGCAATGGCGGCGGAGAACGTGATGGCATAGAGCATCGCCGTCGTCTCCATCA
>JANYKL010000059.1 GCA_025361625.1 Acidobacteriaceae bacterium | reverse complement strand
CGTGATGTTCTTGCCCCAATCCCATGATGTTGTCGCTCAAGGTCAGCAGGAAGTGATATTCGCGGTAATGATGAGACTCGTACAATGCCTGGCCTTCCCTGACCAGATGCTTGTAGTTTTCAATGACCGCGGGGGCTATTTCGAGAGCCGAATCGCTATCGGCCGCCAAGTCGATTTCGTGGGAAGGGCTCTCGCCGGGAGTCAACGGAATCACCTTTGTGTAGGCACCTGATTGCACGGGCGAGTCGATCAGCAAATCCAAGGTGACAGGCTTGAAGGTAATCGTCTCCGACAATTGTTCCGCAATCGGAAGTGCGGTGTGCGACTTCCAACCTTTGGGGACCGTGAGCTTGGGTTGGAACGTGATCTGGTTGGCGGGCCATCCGCTGGGATACAGGACGACCTGATTCCACATGAGGACGAACAGCCTTGCCGTGCCCGAGGCGCTGAAGTCAATGGTGGGCCCTGGGGCCGAAAGCAGGAAATCGAGTTTGGCGGTAATTAAATTCGACCCTTGAGGGACCTCCACGTGGAAGGCATACATATCCTCGGAGTCCTGGAGCCAGGGAATCGGTTTCCCGGCGGCGAAAAAGTGTAGCCCTGCGACATTCCAGATCGGACCATCGGGAGAATGGTCGGCGGGCATCCACTTTGGATAATAGAGGGTGAGGGTGCCGGGCTTACTCGGTATTGAGAGCTCAGCGTGCAGAACCTTGTTCGCTACGTCGGTTGCATCCACCGAAATAGTAATCGGCCCAGGAGGTTGCTTGATCGTCTGCGCGGACGCCATGATGCATGCGACGAAAACCACCCCTAGAGTCAATAACGGCGAAATCAATGACCGCGAAATCAACCGCAGCGAAATAAATGGCCGCGAAATTGTCGCTGGCAATGTGAGTTTGACAACACTCATGCGCAAATCTCCCCCGTCAGTCTTGAGAATCCATCACCAGGTCAACTTGCCCATGAACTGAATGTTGCGTGGTCCGCCAACTCCGAAGTGAGAATCGAAGCTACCGTCGTCGGCCGTGGCGGAAATTCTAGTGGAGATGTCGGGGGAGGGCTCGGCAAAATTCGGATGGTTAAACGCGTTAAAGAAACTTGTTCGAAACTGGAAGGCGAACCGCTCTCCTAGTTTGAAGGTTCGTTGCAGCGAGATATCCCACGAATTCAACCCTGGGGCCACGATTGGATTGCGCGGACAATTACCAAATGTTCCGGGAGCAGGATCAGCGAACGAACTTGGCGATGCATAGGGCAGGGTGAAGTCGCGCAGTTGGTAGTGAATCGGCCCGACACAATCGAATCGAGTGCGGAAGTTCCCAACTCCACTTTCGTCCCCGAAAGTCAGAAGCGGTGTGGCCAGACCATCACGCAGCGTGGTCGTTCCCGACACCTGCCAATTCTTGAGCGCATGGCCAAGCGCGTTCTTAGCCTGAGGACCTGGAATGGCATAGACATAACTAATGACCAGAGCGCGCCTCTGATCGAATTCCGAGTTGCCGTAGCTGCTCTTCAGGTTCCTTGAATCCTGGGGCACATATCCGCTCGTCCCGAAAAAGTCCTCAACCTCCGAGGCTGTATCCATATTGTGGGACCAGGTAAACGAGACTTGCGAAGTTAAACCATGGAAGTCATTCGACTTCAATGTTGCCTGCAGCGAGTGGTAGTGGGCGTATCCCGGGCTCGAGATCGTATTGATCTGCGCCAGGGTTGGGAAGGTGGCGTTGTATGGCCGGGCGGCTTGCTCACAAGCGAAACTCGGGGGATTTACGCAACCTGGCCCGTATCCCGCTCCCAGAGGGGGTTGGTTGATATCCAAAAGCTGGAGCTGGTGAATGCTGTGATTTCCAACATAGGCCAGCTGGAAAACAAATCTCTGACTCAATTCCTGCTGAATATTGACATTCCATTCTTGCGAATTGGGAGTTTTCAGGTTGCGTTGGATGCTTGCGATGTTGAAAGGAGGTACAGGTGCGCCCGTGCCGAAGATGGGAACGCCAACATCGAATGGAATCGGCGCGTTGGGTACGATCGTAAATCCCGCCGTTGGGCCAACAGGATTTTGCGCGAGCCCTTCCTCAAAGTTGTTCAGCGGAATCGTGTCGTAGTAAATGCCGAATCCGGCGCGGAAGACCGTCTGGTGTCCTGGAATAAGCGACCATGTCGGCGCCCATGCAAGAGAAGCGCGGGGACCGAAGTTGGCCTTCGGGGCGTTATAGAGGTGCGATGTCTGTATCAGCCCCTGACTGGGATCAAAAACGGAGAAGCGTCCGCGCGATTCGTTTACGGTCGTAAAAAAATCGTACCGTAGACCGGCGACCAGTGTCAGGCGCGGCGTCAGCTTGTAGGTATCCATTGCGAAACCGCTGATGATGTTCTGATCGATATTGGCGCGGGGAGTGCCGACGCGAGTAATTTGTGTCAGGCCGGAACCGGGCGTCGGGAGACCTGCAATCAAGTCGACAAGACTTGCCAGCGCGCTGTCTGAAGTAAGACTATTGCCTAGCTGCGAACCGGTGAAAGAGAAGATCCCACGTCCACCGGCGAGCGTGTAGTTTGAATAGTTGTGCAGAAAGTTGAAACCGAATCTCCATGCGTGCGCGCCACGTATCCAATTGACGTCGTCGGCAATTTGATAACTCGTTGCAACTCGGCCGCCCGCTCCATATTGGAGACCCAAGTTCGTAAAGCCGGTGGTATCGATTTCAGGAATACCGTAGCTGACTGGTCCCACTCCGGTATCGAGCCCGATGGTCGCAGGATTGACGTCTGCATCGCGACCCTTTTGAAATTGACTGAATCGGTTCCAGCCCAATCGGAGCGTGTTGATCAGGCTGGGACCGAATAAATGAACTTCGCTGATCGCGAAGTTGTCAGCTACGGTAGGCGTTACGCCAAACCAGGGGCCCAACTGCGAACCGCCTCCAGGTCCGGGCCCACCGCCGGGATATTCGTCTTCGCCCTGGCCATGAAGATATCGCGCGGACAGAGAATCGGAGGTTGATATTCGGTGATCAATCTTCAAAACTCCGCTATTCGGAGCTTGCTGTCCTCGATTGTCAACGACGAAGCGCCCTGACAGACCAAGTGAAGAATATAAACCGACAATATTCAGCCCCAGTTGATTCGGCGTTTTGCCTTGCGACTGAATTAAGTTTGTGGCCGTTTGAATTTGATCCGGAGTTGGGGCGTTGCCGTTGAGGGTTGTGCCCAGCCGCAAGCGACTGCCATCGTATCCGGCAAAAAAGAAGGTGCGATTCCGGCCGTCGTAGACATGGGGAATCCTGATGGGGCCACCCACGGTTCCGCCGAACTCATTCCATACGAAGTGAGCTTTCGGAACACCGCCGAGATTCTCGAAGAAATTTGCGGCGTCAAGCGCGGCATCGCGATGCATTTCGTAGACGGAGCCATGAAAATCATTTGTTCCACTACGAATTGTCACGTTCATGACGCTGCCGGAGTTCTGCCCGCTGTCCGCGCCAGCGTTCGCTGAAATGCTAACTTCTTCGATCGCATCGAGTGGCAGACGCGTCGCCGCCGTCGCAGAATTGCCGCCCTCGTTGATCGACGGCAGATAGGTGGATGGATCTGTGTCGGATGCGCCATCGATGTTGAACCCATTTGACCGTGATCGCGATCCGTTGATGGTGTACTGCGCGAAGGCGAAATTGCTGTTTTGAGTCACGCCCGGAAGGACCAACGCCAAACGCGTGTAGTCGCTATTTCCGATCGGCAGAGACTCGACCTGGACTTCGCTGAGTTGGCCGCCAGTAGAATTCGTTTCCGTCTGGATAAGAGGAGGGGTCGATAGAACTTCGACTCGCGAACTTACGGAGCCAACGGTCAGAACAGGATCGATCGTGTTGACAATTCCTTGGGATGTTTCGATATCGGTGATGATGGACGTTCCAAAGCCTTCTTTGGTGATGGTCAATCGAAAGCTGCCGATCGGCAACTCGAGAAAATGGAAGTTACCGGTATCGTCCGTCGTGCCTGTGCGCTCCAACCCCGTGGTTGGATTCGAGAGCTTGACGGTGGCACCGGGGACGACTGCCCCCTGAGCATCACGGACAACTCCTGTGATTCGGCCGGGGAACAGTTGCGCGACCGAACTTCCAACGGCCAGGGTCACTAGCAAGACAACTAGCGACGTGAAATGGAGGGCGGACTTTTCATTGGCCATGAATTCTCCTTTAACCAAGCGGGGCAAAATTACCGCCCTCTGCCCGCTATGTCAAGAGAATTAAATTGATATATCAGAGGGAGAGTTTTGGCGTCCCTTCGTGTGTTAATTCGCAAGCAATGGGCTCAGGCCGCGAAAGAAGCGCAACGTGTTTTCTGGAAATATCAGCCATAAACGCAAACAAACGCGCTATAACGAGTACCGAGTTTAAGACGCGTCACTGACATACCTACTGAATATCAGATAACACAATTCTGTTGACATTCCGCCATCGCTCGCAGTAAGTTTGCGCCCACTAGTGCGGTGCCGGATTTCAGAACGACAACTCTATCCAGCGTCAAAGGCGAGCAAAACGTTGACTCACAATGTGGAAAGTTTTCGCAAACGGTTCCCGGTTCTAAGGGAGAAGATATACCTTAACAGTTGCTCTCAGGGAGCCCTTTCTCAGGACGTTGAACTGGGCATGCTGGAATATCTAGCCAGTTGGCACAGACATGGTTCTCCCTGGGATATTTGGGTCGAGCAGTACGAATCCGGGCGCCGCTTGTTTGCGGAATTAATAGGGGCGGAGCCTGAAGAGGTCGCTCTTGTGGCCAGCGCGTCGGCTGGCGTCAATGCTCTTGCCAGCGCACTGTCATATAAAGACCGGAACAAAGTGGTGATAGGCGAATTTGATTTCCCTACCATGGGGCATATCTGGCTTGCGCAACGTCCCCGCGGGGCCAACGTATCTTTTGTCGAAGCGGAGAAGGGACGAATTCGGGTGGAAGCTTACGATGCGCTGGTGGATCGCAATACGCTGATCGTTCCTTTGACTCATGTGTGCTTCATGAATGGCTTTCGTAGTCCGGTCGCCGAAATTACGAAGATCGCGCATGATCGCGGAGCTCTCTTGCTGCTCGATGACTACCAGGACAGCGGAACTCGCCCGATCAATGTGAAAACGATGCAAGTGGACGCCTACGTTAGCGGCACCCTAAAGTATCTGCTCGGCCCTCCAGGCCTCGCTTTCATGTACGTGCGCAAATCGCTCGCTGAGTCTCTGGTGCCAACCGTCACCGGCTGGTTCGGCCAGAGGAATCCATTTGCTTTTGATGTAAGGCTTCTTGACCCAGCCCCGGGCGCGCGGCGATTCGAGTCCGGGACGCCCCCGATCCCAACCATTTACGGTGCAATCGCAGGTGTAAAACTGCTGCAGCGATTCGGATTGCAGAAAGTGGCCGACCAGATTCGCATTCTGACGACGGCGTTGATCCATGGCGCTTCGGAACTTGGGATCCAAATTAAGACTCCACTGGATAGCGAAGGACCTCTCGTCGTCCTCCAATCGAAAGACGCCGAGGGTTTGGTACGGCTATTCGCAAAGGATGGAGTAATTTGTTCCAGCCGGCACGATGGGCTAAGAATTTCTTTTCACGCCTACAACACCCTGGACGATGTGAAATTTGTGCTCCGCTTGTTAGAGCAAAACCTTGAAACGCTGGTGACGGCACCGCCTGCGGTGGTTGCAGGAAGCGAGTCGTAGAAGAAGACGTAGCAGAAGACGAGGGCGGGAGAAACAATCATGGTCTTCGGCACCAGTTGTTACGGCCGGTTTTGTCGAATCATATTCGCCGCTTCCCTACTACTTTTTGTCGTGGCGAATTCTTTCGCCCAGAGCAGCTTCCGCGACGAAGTGAAAGCGGGTCAGACGATCGTCGTTCGAGCCGGTCGCATGTTTGATCCATCAACCGGACGCATGTTTGAGGGGCCGGTGATCGTCATCGTTGGGAACAAGATCACTTCCGTCTCGAGCGGCACCCCCACTGCTGTTTCTGGTGCAACACCTATCGATCTCGGAGATGCGACGCTACTGCCCGGATTCATCGACGCCCACACTCACCTGACGTCCGACGCGGGCGGCGGCGGATACGAAGGCCTGGTTATCTCTTCGCCGCGTGCCGCTCTCATTGGTGCAAAGAACGTGCGCCTTACGCTGCTTGCCGGATTCACCGCGGTTCGCAGTGTGGGAGTGGAAGGATACTCGGATGTGGCGCTTCGCGACGCGATCAATGTTGGAGACGTGATCGGCCATCGCATGCACGTATCAGGCCCTCCTCTTTCTGAACCCACGGTGAGCCAGATTGGGAGGGGACTTTACGCCTACATCTCCGACAATGATGCCAGCGCAAATTCCACGTTTCTGGTTGGACAAGCGGGCATTTTGGTTGTGGATACGGGATTGAATGAAACGGAAGGTGCGAAGTTACTTGCCGCGATCCGGAGAGTCTCGGCCTTGCCGGTGAAGTACGTGGTAAATACGCACTATCACCCGGATCATCAGGGAGGGAACGCGGTGGTTGGTCCATCAGCAACGGTGATCAGCACGGACTTCACGCGTGAGCGTACGCTCGCCCTGCAAAAGAATTCGGGTATGAAGGCATTCCACTTTGAGCCTGCAAACCTCACTTTTCAGGATCAGGTTACCTTGCATCTCGAGCCATACACCGCCCGAGTTTATTTTCCTGGAAGGGCACATACCTCCGGAGACGCCTTGGTCTACTTTCCGGAACAGCAAGCGATTTCTATGGGAGATTTGTTCCTGAACCATTCGTCGCCGGCGATGGATGATGGCAGTGTCGAGAGTTGGATTCATGCTCTCGACCTTGTTTTGGAATTGCCTCTGGAAAGGGTTGTACCGGGCCATTTCGAACTCGCTACGAAGCCGGAGTTACGGCGTTTTCGCGATTATCTGAATGACCTCTACGAACAGGTGCGGAAAATGAAGCAGAAAAACGAAACACTTGAGCAGGTACAGCACGACATCCACATGGAGAAATACGCTGATTTCAGGCAGTACCCGAAGTACGAAGCTACATTTACCAGCAACGCCGCCTCCATCTACCAGCAGATACAAACGCACTAGAAAATGCCCATCTCAAATTTTCCAATCGATTCGATACGACGGCAATTTCCGGCCTTGAATAGCACCGACGGCTTCATTTTTTTCGACAACGGTGCAGGGGCGCAGATTCCGCAGTCCGTGCTGGATGCGGTCTGCCATCACCTCGTCTCCCGTAACGTCCAGCGCGGCGGCCGCTATCGCCGCAGTCAGGAAGTCGATGCTTCCATACAGCAGGCGAGGCAGAGCGTAGCGACGTTGCTGAATGCGCGCGAACTATCCGAAGTGGCGTTCGGTATGAATGCTACTTCCTTTATTCGCATCGTCAGCCTTGCGCTCTCCGAGATCATGGGAGAACGGAAGGAAATCATTGTCACCGACTTAGATCATGAAGCCAACATCGCCACCTGGCTTGCGCTGGAGAGCAAAGGCGCGAAAATCCGCTGGTGGAAGATGGGGGAGGATGGGACCCTTCACGTAAAAGACTTAGAACCTTTGCTGAACTCTCGAACTCATTTAGTTGCGTGTGCAGTCGCTTCGAACGCGCTGGGGTCAATCGTCGATGTGAAAGAAGTCGCGAGCATGGCGCATGCCGCGGGAGCTGAAGTCTTTCTGGATGCGGTTCACTATGCTCCACACGGAGTCATCGATGTTCAGGATTGGGACTGCGACTATTTAGTGTGTTCGGGCTATAAGATTTTTGCGCCCCACATGGGTTTTTTGTGGGGAAAGCGTGGGCTTCTGGAAGCACTACCAACCTTTCGCGAAGATTTCATTCCCGACGAAATCCCCGGCAAGATCGAGGTCGGCACCTTCGTATATGAGAACGTAGCCGGTATGAACGCCGCCGTCTCGTATTTGGAAGGACTGGGAGGCAGCTTGCTTTCAGATTCGCCATCCGCTTCATCGCGTGAACGCCTGGTCGCTGCGATGGAGGCAATTCGCGAATACGAGGCGACGTTGTCTGCAGAAGTTCTTCGGACTCTCGCGGAACTCGGAGATGTCACCGTTTACGGAGTCCGGGAGCCGGGCCAGCTCAAGCAGCGAGTTCCAACGATTTGTTTCAACCTGAACGGAGTGCCGGCTGCCCGAGTAGCCGTTTTTTGCGCGGAAAACGGCATCGGTGTGCGCGACGGCAATATGTACTCGCCACGTCTACTTCGCCGGTTGGGAGTTCCACCAGAAACGGGCGCCGTAAGGGCATCTCTGGTCCACTACAACACCGTGGAGGAGATCGCCAAGTTTAGCGAGGTATTGCAGCGCATTTCACGCCACTAATCAAAATAGAAACAGGTCACAAAGGTTAGGTGCTGCTTGGACAATTCTTCAACCGGTCCCGTGTCGCATCCAGATGTAACCACGCCCGTTATGCCAGAGGAACATACAGAACTTCAACGTCGTCTCAATTCGCGGCAGCTCACCATGATCGCCATGGGCGGAGCCATTGGAGTTGGTCTATTCCTGGGAAGCAGTTTCACGATTGAGCTGGCCGGCCCCGGCATCATCATCAGTTACTTGATCGGTGCACTCGTGGCGATTGTGATGGCGTACGCAATCGCCGAAATGGCGGTGGTGCATCCCGTGGCTGGGTCGTTCGGTATCTATGCCGAGACTTACTTGAGTCCGTGGGCGGGCTTCACTGTTCGGGCTACTTACGGACTGGTGCAAATCATCGCTATAGGCGCTGAAGTGACTGCGGTAGCCATCTACTTCGGATTCTGGTTTCCTCGCGTCCCGGGCTGGGAATGGATACTTCTGGTGTCGAGCGCTCTCATTATTATTAATGCCCTGCAGGTCGGCAACTTTGGTGAGTTTGAATATTGGTTTGCGCTCATCAAGGTTCTCGCCATCATCATATTTATTGCAGTTGGCCTGCTGCTCATCACTGGACTTGGCCCCTGGCCCGCCGTGGGGCTCTCGAATCTCACCAACAACGGAGGCTTTCTGCCCCACGGTTGGCGGGGGGTGTGGCTTGCCATGTCTCTGGTGATCACAAGCTACATGGGAGTGGAAGTGATCGCAGTGACGGCGGGCGAAGCTCAGAATCCGTCGGTCAGCATTCCGAAAGCAATGCGCACGATCGTTTATCGACTCATCATCTTCTACGTACTGGCCATCACCGTCATGCTTTGCATGACGCCCTGGAATCGCACGGGTTCGGCGAGCATTGCGGGAAGTCCGTTTGTACGCGCGTTTGCTACAGCGGGAATTCCTTTTGCCGCCAGCATCATGAATCTGGTCGTCATCACGGCGGCGCTGTCGAGCGCGAACACAAACTTGTATCTTTCGACCCGCATGTTGTTCTCGCTCTCGAAGGGAAGCTACGCCCCGCGTTGGTTAAGCCGTCTGAGCTCGAGGGGAGTTCCGCACAGAGCCCTGGCTTTGTCGAGTGCCGGCATGGTGGCTGCGATTCTTCTCGCGGTCTTCGCTCCGACAAATGCTTTTCTTTTACTTTACGGCACGGCAGTTGCGGGGATGTTCTATGTCTGGGGTATCGTCCTGATTACACACTTGCGTTTTCGCCAAAAGATTAGTTCGACCGAACTTTCTGCACTGCCGCTAAAACTACCTTTTCATCCCTGGCCCACACTGTTTGCAATTCTGGCGATGTCCGGCATCGCGATGAGCACGTTCTGGGTAAAAGGGCTGGTATATACGATTCCGACATTCTTGCCGCTCCTGGCAGTGATGTCCTTGGTTTACGTCATCTACCGATCGGGCCGCCGGAAGCGATCGATGTAATCCCGAGACTTGCTTGACCGGTAGGCTCTATGGTGT
The DNA here is from genome assembly GCA_025361625.1 of Acidobacteriaceae bacterium. Taxonomy (GTDB): domain Bacteria; phylum Acidobacteriota; class Terriglobia; order Terriglobales; family Acidobacteriaceae; genus Acidiflorens. Next base: position 40,538 of record JANYKL010000059.1, on the reverse strand, counting down.
GCATCATCTGATGGGTGCTTCACAACGTCTACATCCCGCGGCCTCCGTTAACAGACTTTGTGCACTCATTCTGGCTATATAACAGTAACCAATCATCCAGCGTAAAGGAACGTGCCCTGCCGGGAGGGACCGTCGAAATCGTATTCAACCTGCACGATGACGTCGTGCAGGTCTCAAACTCAAAAGATAAAACTGGACTGCGAAGTTTTCGTCACGCGCTCGTCTCCGGTCCGCAATCTAAATTCTTCGACGGTGAGATTCCGGCCCGTGCCTCGTTGATAGGCGTGCATTTTAAACCGGGGGGAGCCTACCCGTTTTTAGGATTGCCCGCCAATGAATTACTTAATTCCATCGAGCCACTCGACGCGCTATGGGGCGGTCGAGCCGTTAGCCTCCGGGAGAGATTGCTGGAAGCAAACGGCACGACCAGTAAGTTCCGGATCCTTGAAGACTTTTTTTTAACTGAAATGAGACGGTGTCTACCATTGAACTCTGCCGTCGAGTTTGCCGTGAACAAACTACACTGGGCTTCAAGTTCCTCTCGAATATCCGAAATCACGGGGAAACTTGGGATGAGCCCAAGAAACTTCATCGAGATTTTCAGCAAGCAGGTGGGATTGACTCCGAAGCTTTTCTCCCGCCTTCAACGTTTTCAACGGGTAGTGAGATTCACGGAGACAGTACACAAAATCAAGTGGAACGATTTCTGTTTGAAATGCGGTTACTACGATCAGGCGCATCTCATCCACGACTTTCGGACGTTTGCAGGGTGTACCCCTACAGATTACCTGCATAGGAAGACAGGACGTCTCAACCACGTTTCGACGTAGATCGACGTAAATTTCTTACAATACCGGACCCTAATCCTGTGACAGTATAAGCACGTGAGGACCTCTTATGCCTGTTTCCAGAGTGCTGGCGGCGATACTCTCTGACCGAATAGCCGAGACACGTGACTTCTACGTTCGACTTCTCGATTTCAGAGTTTCTTTCGAAAGCGATTTCTTCATCGAGCTTGAGTCGCCGTCGAATCCATCCGCCCAATTAGGGATTTGGAGACGTGACCACGAGCTTGTCCCCAGGAATTTTCAAGATGCCCCTCGGGGGGTCGTTCTTTCATTTGGAGTGGATGATGTGGATGCGGTCCATCTAGAGGCTGAGACGCGAGGTCTTGAGATCGTTCAGCCACTTCGAAACGAAAGTTACGGTCAACGCCACTTTATGATTGTTGATCCTAACGGACTTTTGTTGGATGTGACCAGTCCCATTCCTATGTCTCAGGAGTTCATGGCAACACATGGCTTGGCTGTGTAGCCCAGGCCGAGCTTCACAAGCCACCGTGTCGATTAGGGTTGCACAAGTGCGCTTAAAGCACCCCAAATCACGAACGGTTTTTGGGCGGAGCTAGACTTCTTCCTCCGTGTCCATTGCCTCGACGTTGATATCCTTTGAAAGTAGTGTCAGCTTTTTGTCCGTTTCCTTTTCTTCGTTATAAGTCTGGGTCAGAAGAGCGACCGCTTGTTTCTCCTTCAACAACCTAGCGTATGAACGAACACAGCCGTACCCCGCCATTTCATAGTGCTCAACGTGCTGGGCTGCGGCGATCAGACCTGCATCAAGTTCTTCTGGAGACGGGTTCTCGGTAATCAGTTCGCTTCCCTCCTTGATTAGCCCTTCCATTCCCGAACAGTGTTTGCCGTGCGGACCTTCTTTCATTCCTTTGAAAATTCTTTCGAGTCTGGCCACGTGCTGCTTTGTCTGCTTCCAATGAGCAGTGAAACCCATTTTCAACTTGCGGGCGGTGGCGGCCTTTGCCATTTCTGGCAGGGCTTTCAATAACTGATTTTCGGCGCTATAGAGATCTTTCAATTCATCAACGTAGAGTTTTCTTAATAAATTCTCTTTCATGTCTGCTCCTTCGAATTTTTGAAGAGGGAGTTTCCGCCGCGAGCGGCCGTGCTAATTGCGAAGCATCGCCGAGGTCGCTTTTAAGCGGAACTTCATCTCCATGAAACGATTTTGCCGCCCCAGCCGTCTTTTGAACAAATTAGAATAACGTCCCGCGGGACCCTCTGTACCTACTGGCGAAACAGTATTGCACTAGGAAGTTTTGCGGTAGTCCGGGAACCCGAACGGGCATAATTTGCGGCGTTTTCGCTTTCGATGGTGCATTTAGTTTTAGATAGATTCTGTTCTGGAAAATCTTGTACGGTGCCTCCACGTGCATAGACGGGTTGATCCCGAGTCCGCCGAAGACGTTTTCTGTATGATTTGGATAGCGCGGAACGTCGATGACTAGCAGAGAATGATGAAAGCAAAACGCCAAGAACAGCAGGCGAGGACGCCCCTTAGCAACGCGGAAATTGCCGATCAGCTCGCCAGTCTCGCGCAAATGCTCTCGACCCAAAAAGAAAATCCTTTCAAAGTAAAAGCGTACCGTCGGGCTTCCGCAAACATACGAACGTTGTCAGAAAGCCTAGATGAACTCGTTTGCGACGAAGCGGACCTGACGCAGTATGCCGGCATCGGCGAGGCGATCGCGGGGGCGATCCGCGAGATCGTGCTGACTGGTACGTTGGGAAAACTTGCGAAGCTTCGGACGGAAGCCAGTCCAGAGCTCGTGGACATCAACGCCTATCCGCGGCTGGACCCCAAACGCATCCTTCGCATTTATAAAAAGCTGAACATTTCTTCGATAAATTCATTACGCGAGACGCTCGAAGACGGCGAGATTGAAAAAATATTCGGAGCACGGATGGCGCAGCATGTCCGTCAGGGTCTCACTGAAAGCCATGCCATGTTGCTGTACCGGGCGGATGACCTGCGTAGCTCTCTAGAGAAATTCTTGCGCGAAAAATGCCAGGTGCGCACGGTTGAGGTTGTCGGCGACTATCGAAGGCGGGTCGAAATCATCGACGAAATCTCTTTTCTCGTCGATACCGAGGATTTTCCTGCGCTTGTGGGAAAGCTGGAACGCTTTGGAGGCCGCACTCTCCTCATTAGTTCCTCGAAGGGGGAGGCGCTTTTTGCTCTCTCTTCCGGGATCAGGCTGCTGATTCAGGCAGCGTCGAGACGCGATTGGGGCCTTTCGTTAGTCACCTCAACCGGATCGAAGGCGCATATGAATAAGCTCCTTTCCGTCACCGGCAGTCTGACCTCGGTCAAGGCGAAAGGCCCATTCCCCTCGGAACTGTCTTTCTATCGGAAGTTTGGAATGTCATTCATCGAGCCCGAGCTTCGGGAAGGACATCACGAAGTCGAGCAGGCATTGCACGGCGCTCTGCCGGTGCTGGTCTCGGTAAACGATATACGCGGCGAACTTCATGCGCATTCGACTTCAAGCGACGGCGCTCATTCAATCGAGCAGATGGCTACAGCCGCCCGCGAGAGAGGATACGAATACACAGGCATCACTGACCACTCCCAAAGCCTGAAGATAGCCGGTGGCGTTCCCGTGGATGAGTTGTGGAAGCAGGTGGGGTTTATCGACAAGCTGAATGAACGGCTCACCGGAATTCGGGTCCTGAAATCTTCCGAGGTCGACATTCTCGCTGACGGATCGCTCGATTATCCGGATGATCTTCTGAAAGAACTTGACTACACCGTCTGCTCAATTCATTCGCGTTTCGGGCTCGGCAAGAAAGAGCAAACCGAGAGAATCATGAGGGCGATGGATAACCGGTATTTCAATATCCTGGGCCATGCGACCGGCCGTCTTCTACTGAAACGCCCCGGCTACGAAATTGATATGGAGCGGATCATTGCCCACGCTCGCCAGAACGGCTGCTTTTTCGAAATAAATTCCAGTCCCGACCGCCTCGATCTTTCGGCCGACAACACGCGTGCCGCGGCGGCCGCAGGCATAAAGATCGCCATCTCGACCGATGCGCATAGCATGCCTGAATTCGGACTCACTCGTTATGGGATCGATCAGGCGCGCCGGGCGGGGCTGCAAACATCTGATGTCCTTAACTGCCTGCCATGGCGAAAACTCTCTATTCTCTTCCGGCGGTAAGTTCGACGGCTGCCAATGAGCCGATCCTGTCTCCTGGCCTGCAGTAGAGCTAAGACGAGACTAGAAGCGAGAAGAAGTACGTGCCTATAAACCAATCGAATCATCGTGCCTCCTGTTAAAAGGGAGATGCCAAAAACTCATGAAGTCAACTGAATCTGTGTTAGCAAAGCCCCCACCAGGCCTGCCAATTGCTCTAACTCATCTCTCTCGACCAAGCCTTTTGGCGACGATGCTATTTGTGAGCCACGGGCATACGCTAGCGGAAAGAATGCACTGCACATAAATAAGAGGGCGGTAATAAGGGCGGGCCGATAAGGATATGTCCGCTCGCGACTCGGCCCGAGAGCAGGAGTTTCTTATCTCTTGAACGCGGTAATGAAAGGAGATCAAGATCAGGTCAAGATCAGAAGAGTCTACTCCACGGACAATACAGCTCAGACGCTGATGAGTGTGGCGCCAGTAGTTCCAATCCGAATGCCACGGCAGCGAGAAATATCGCATAAATCGCCGCCAACAGCACTTCAACATGCAGCCCATAAATCATGATCGAGGTCTTTTGATTCCGCAAGATCAGTCGGCGGATTTCATCGTGCTCGATCGGAACATTCATTGCACTGTAGGACTTCCCGAGCGAATTGGTACGACGAAAGTACTCGAAACCTGGTTTATGGGAAGAGAGGTTTACTCAACTACAACCAAGTAATGCTGTTCGAGTAATGCTGCTGTAATTTCGCGCCAGTTCATCGGCTGTCACTGCGGGCGCTTGGATTGAGATCAATCCGCGTTACGGAGTTGGACTTTGCTGTGTTTGCGGCCGTAAGCGAAATAGATAATCAGTCCAATTCCGAGCCAGATAAACAGTCGTGCCCAACTTTCCCAGCCGAGACTCATCATCATCAAGAGGGAGATAACGATGCCCGTAAGAGGCGTGAACGGAACCCAAGGCGCGACAAAGGAGCGCGGAACCGCCGATCCTCGCCGGCGAAGGATCCAGACTCCGCCGCAGACTATGATGAAAGCGAGAAGCGTTCCAATCGAAACGAGTTCGCTGATCACGTTGATTGGAGTAAGCGCGGCAACCGATGCCACGCACAATCCGATCACAATCGTCGAAATGTAAGGAGTGCGGAAGCGCGGATGTACCACGCTTGCCCATTTCGGAAGCAAGCCATCGCGTGACATCGAAAAGAAGATGCGCGACTGGCCTAACAACGTAACCACCATCGCGGAGCTAAGACCGCAGATCGCTCCGAGCTTGACTAATCTGCTGCCCCAACTCACACCCGTAATCTCGATCGCCGCAGCAATTGGAGCAGGAGCGTCGAGCGAAGTGTACTTTACGAGTCCGGTGAGAACGGCGGTAACAAGGATATAGATAACCGTACATATCGCAAGAGATCCAAGAATGCCGATGGGCATATCGCGAGTGGGATTTTTGGATTCCTGCGCCGCCATCGATACCTGATCAAACCCGATATACGCGAAAAAGATTATTCCTGCTGCCCGGGCAATTCCTGACCATCCGAAATCGCCGAAGTGGCCCGTGTTGGCGGGCAAGAAGGGAGTCCAGTTGGCTACCGCCTCTGGGCGATGCCCCATGATGTAGTTCGCGCCGATGCCGATGAAAATCAGAAGCACACAGAGCTTTATTATCACGACGACTGAGTTGAGTGTGACTGACTCTTTGATACCTACGACGAGAACAGCCGTGACTAGAAGAACGCCGATGAAACCGAATAAATTAAATGAAGCGTACTGATGGGGGAGCCCTGCGGGATCGACGTGAGAAAACTCTAATGCCTTCTGTAGTTGCGCCGTCGATCGTTCCCAATGCCCCTTGTAGAGTAAAAAAACTGTCCCCGGAGCGCCTGCCAGCCTCGGCGGAAGCAGAATTCCAAAATCCTGCAGAAGGCTAAGTACGTAGCCGCTCCAGCCGCTCGCTACGGTTGCAGCTCCAAGGCCATATTCGAGGACGAGATCCCAACCGATGATCCACGCAACGAATTCTCCGAAGGTCGCATAACCGTAGGTGTAAGCCGAGCCCGAAACGGGGATCATCGACGCAAATTCTGCATAACAAAGCCCTGCGAATACACAGGCGACTCCCGCCAGAATGAAAGAGAGCATGATGGCGGGTCCCGCGTGATGGGCCGACGCAGTTCCGGTAAGAACAAATATGCCGGTCCCGATGATGGAACCAATTCCAAGAGCAATCAGGTGACCCGGGCCCAAGGCTCGCCGCAGGGTTTGGTCCCCTGTCTCTTGTGCTTCCTCAAGAATCGCGGTCAAAGACTTAGTCGCAAAGAGACCGGCCATTCACTTCTCCTGATTCATTTATGTAATTCAATGCTTGAGCGGCGAAGACTTATGAGTAAAGAATTGGTTCAGCGTGGCAATCGGTCGGTCATATTGGCCAGAGCATAAGCCATCACTGCCATTGCAGCGCAATTCTCGCGCAACTCCAGCGGCACAACCTTATCGAGCGTGTCGGCCGCCGTGTGATGGTAGTTGTAGTACGTGCGTATATCCTGCATTGGGCCCAGGATTGGCACGCCTTCTTCGGCCATGGGGGCGATATCCGTAATTCCGGGCGGATGCGGTGAATCCTGAAAGACGGAAGCGCCAATGCTCATGAGAACGGTTTGAACCGGTTTCAGGGCTTCGGCTGCGGACTTGCTCATTCTGGTTACGAAACCGAGGGGGTGGCCGGCGCCCACGTCGCTTTCGATGGCAGCCACATAGTTAGGAAAATCGCGTTCGTTTTCTTTTTTATACTGGGTGCTGCCCGCGCCATCATTCTCTTCGTCCATCCACGCAATTACGCGTAGCGTCCTTTTCGGGCGGAGGTGAAGTTGCTGGAGGAGCTGTGCAGTTTCCATCACGACGACGACACCGGCGCCATCGTCAAGCGCGCCCGTTCCAAGATCCCAAGAGTCAAGATGAGCGGAAACAATCACGACTTGCTCGGGATGTTCAGTTCCCTTTAGATCGCCGATGACGTTGTAGCTGATTTCGTCCGGCTCCTTATGCGGAGTCAGGATGAGGCGCATGCGGACCGGACCTTGAGCAGCAAGATGCGCGATAAGGTCGCCATCTTCGGCTGTGACCGCAGCCGCCGGAATTCCGGCAGCGTCGCTGTCTCCGGCATGCGGCAAGCGATAATCTGCACCACCAATCGACCGGACGAGCGCTGCGGCGGCGCCAAGATCCGCAGCCATCTTCGGACCTGTCTGGCGATAGCCAACATCTTCACGGTAGGCGGCGTAGGCCAGGCCCGCGTCCGCTTTTTGCTTGTCAAACTTTTTATTGAACAGAACGAATTTGCCGGCGACTTTTTCGGTACCCAGCGCCTTAAGCTCATCGAAATCCTTGATCACCACTATCTCGGCGGTCATTCCGTCGCGCCCGGTCGATGTGCTCCCGCCGAGAGCTGCGAGCACGATTCTCTGCTGGGTACCTGGCGCAAAGCCGGGCCCGGAAACGAGTGCGGCAATCTCCTCACCCCGAACCCAGTGGTGAACTTTAACTTCTTCCAGGTGAACATCGAGTCCGAGACTGCGCATCTGTGCCGCAACGTAATCGACGGCGGCCTTGGCACCGACTGATCCGGCGGAGCGGGGACCAATCTTCTCCGTCAGATGGGCTAGTTGCTGATAGGCATAGTCGTCACTCAACGCGGCGCTCTTGAGCGTTTCAAGCTGCTGCATGAGTTCGGGAGTAAAGTTTTCGAGGTTCGATTGTTCTTGCCCGGCCTTGGACGACTGCGAGGTCGCAGCACCTGGCGACGATGTTTGCTGGCCTTGTCCGAAAAGGCGCGTGGCGAAGACAATTCCAAAAAATGCAAGAGTTATGAAACTACGAATTGAGCCCGTAGCGAAAGTCATGAATGACCAGTGACACAGTAAGAGCGGAGAAGCACTACGCACTCCCGCGGCTTGCGAAGAAACCTAGAATGTATAGCGTCCTGCAAACTCCAGCACGCGTGGATTTGAGAGAGTCGAGCTGAAATTTCCAAACGAACTGCTGCTGGTGATGCTGTTGCCCGCGAGTCCGAGTTGCATGGAGCCTACGTCGAAGCGCGGCGTGTTCGTCAAATTGAAGGCTTCGATGCTCAAGCGGAAAACTTGGCGCTCCGTGATCTTCCAGTTTTTGCTCACAGAAGCATCGATGTTGAAGGTGCCAGGACCACGCAGATTATTGCGCTGCCCTGACTCGCCGGGGAGGGCTGCGCGAAATTGATTAATCGCCGAGTTGGGATCGTTGACGTTGTTAGGATTGCTGAAGACATTCGGCTGGCCATTGATGATATAAGTGCCGGTTTTCGGGCGCTTCCCGTTTAAAACCGCCAGGGATTGTTCATCAAAGTTGGTGGCCCATCCAAACCCACTGCTGATCGAGAATGGATACCCGGAAGTCCAACGCCACAGACCGGCCACAGTCCATCCACCGACGACCGCATCCGCCAAACGGCTCACAGTACCGCCAAATCGTTTGCCCCGCCCGAACGGAAGTTGGTAGACGACGTTGGTATTGATCTGGTGGGTGACATCGAAATCAGACGGCCCCCGCAACTGGTTTGGAAACCATGAATTAAGAATTTGGCTGGCAAATCCGCTACCTTGAAAGTGATTGATGCGTTCCGCGTTGGAGCCGATATCCATCGATTTCGAATAGGTGTAGTTCAAATCGAACTGCAACCCGTCCCCGACGCGGCGCCGCAGGCTGAACTGGCCCGCGTTATAGGCGCTGCTGCCTACGCTTCGCCAAGCATACAAAGATGAGTACTGGGGTGAGTAAAAAGTGAAGGGTGTCTGCTGCCCGTTGATGGATGCGCAGGCTGGATAACAACCGTTCGCGCTGACAAGTCCGGGGACGTCAGCAAATTCGAGCGCGGTGGTTTCATTTCCTCCGTTGAAAGCGAACAGGTCATACATGGCTTGCGTCGCTGTCACATTGGCGGGAAGAGGGCCGCTCGTTAGGCCACTGCAGGACTTGCCAGGTTGACCGCAATCACCGCCAATCTGCGTGGCGGAAGGTCCCGCGGCAGCGGCATAAATGTGCTCCCAATAAGGAATCGGCTGCACATTTTGGATTGGCACGCCGGCTCGATATTGTTTTGCCAGCAACGTGGCCGCCGTGAAGTAATCCATTCCGGATGCCGGGTCTCGCAGATTAGTCGGCATTGCCAGGTCTTCTTCCTGAAGAAGGCGGCGAGCAAAGCGCCCTACATACGCTGCTTCGAACACAAATCCTCTTGGCAATTCGCGCGTGATCGAAACATCCATCACATGCGAATACGGAGTCTTGAGCCGGTCATCCAATCCCCAAGTGATTGCGTAGCCGCTCGCCAGTCCGGCTGGCGGAGTGACTGGGAACGAACCGGCCGGCGCCGCCTCTACGAGGGGACAAGGCGCAACCGGACAACTTCCGCTCGTGCTGGCGCTGCTCGTAGGAATAGTGTAGAGCGATGAGAAACGAGCGGAGCCATCGACGGTCTGCACACCCGCGGGATTGTTGAGTGACGTTGTAAGTCCGAACGAACCAAGCTGATCAAAGCTGTTAATCACAGCCTCGCCGAAGTGATCGTAGTAAATGCCGTAGCCAACTCTGATAGAACTCGTCCCTGCGCCGCCCCAAAGCCATTTCGACAAGCCACTTTCCGCCTTGGGCGCATACGCGACGGAAAGACGTGGAGCGATGTTGTTATATCCCCAATTCCAGTACGGCTTCTTTCCATTCGCCTGCCCCGATAGGCTGAACGTAAGCAAAGGATTGTAGACCTGACCTTGATGCATAGCCGCCGCGCGTTTGTTAAACCAATCATCGAGGCTGATATCGGGGGCGACCTGGATTCCATTGGTTTCGTACGGCGGCTGCAACAGCGTGTAGCGCAGACCATAAGTAACGGTTAAATTCGGTTTTATACGATAAGTATCCTGCCCATAAAATTCCAGCTCGTGGTTGCGGAAATGCCGCTTGACCGGGCTTCCTTCGGGCGTTGGCGCAAGATTCTTTAACAGGTTGTAGTTGGATCCAACCGTCGTAACCAGGCCAGCCAGCGACGTGACCGCGTAATCATAGCTAGTGCTGAAGCTCGAGTCTACGGCCGGAAATCCGAATCCTGATGGATCGAGACTGCCTGCAATTCCGCAAGTGGAGATGCAGGACCCCAAGAGCCAGAACGAATCTGTTTGTGCTGTGAAGAAAGACGTACTATTGGAATCTCGGATGTTATTAATGATGCGAAGATTGCCCCCGAACTGCATGGTGTGGGAACCCTTGCTCCAGGTAACGTCGTCAACAAAATTGCTGACCGGAACGCGCGTGTGGGTCGAGGGCGATTGAGCAGTCACGTTATCGAGACCACGAAAGTTGATGTAGTGCTGGGACTGCAAACCAACATCGACAAAGCCTTGGCGGATGAAACCATAGCGAAAATTGTTCAGCAAGTTACTGCGCAGAGCGGCAGTGTAGCCGGCGATGATTCCCTTGGTGTTATTAAGATGAGAAATGTTTGCAGGCTGCCCTGGAAACTCGGATCCGCCGCTGCCGGTAATTGAGGTGGGATCGTTGCGCGAGGCCCCTTTGTCATTCATGAGCCCACCGCGGACAAATAGCTGGTGGTTGCCGTTGGCCGTTACGTTATAGTCCAATTTCGCGACGTACGTATCGAGTTTGGAGGGCAACGGAGATGAAAACGTAAAGCCTTGCAGGTTGTAGCCATCGCCGAGGGAATTTGTGTTGGGAAGAGGGTATTGCTGAAAGATCGACATCACGGCAGGGTTGGCACCCGGCCCCAGGGGGCAGGATCCCAAACTCGCGCAGTTTGGATCCATTAGCGACAAGTCGCCCGGCGTCAGCGTAAATACTCCAGATGAGGGGCACGTGGGATCTTGAGTACAGGTGTAAGTGACCGACCCGTTGCGCAGATCGTTGCTTGGCACGACACGCGACACCTGTAAACTCTCTCGCGTTCGCTGCCCTTCGTACGCAAGAAAATAAAACAAGCGATTCTTCTGAATGGGTCCTCCGACGGTAGCGCCGAAAGTATTGCGCAGCAGGAAGGCAGGCTTGTTCGGCAATCCCTGACCAACCTCGGCATTGGCATTGAACCAATCGTTAGCCGCCCCAAATGGCGGCCGATAATATTCATAGGCCGTGCCGTGAATAGAGTTCGTACCGCTCTTCGTTACAAGTGAAACCTGGCCACCTGAAGAACGGCCGGCATCCGCGGTTGCGTTACTCGTAGTGACGCGGAACTCTTGCAGCGAATCGAGAGTGGCCCGCAAGGCGCCGGTAAAAGCAAGCCCTTGCGTTTGATCGTTGTCGTCAACGCCATCGAGTGTGACGTTGGTCTGGTCGCTGCGGGCGCCGTTGACCGCTCCACTGCGGCTGTCAGAGGCAGGACTTGTGTGGCTGCTGTTCCCGGTGTAGACGACTCCCGGCTGCAAACTCAAGATGCTGGCAGCTTCCCTGCCCTCGAACGGCAGGTAGGAAATCTGATCGCTATTGAAGGCGTGTCCGAGACTCGCGTCTTGCGTGTTGACGAGAGGCGCGCTCGCGGTGACTTCCACAACGGACCGCGCAGCGCCGACTTGCATGGCGATATCGAGTGTGGCGGGAGTATTGACCATCAGAACCAGATTGCTGCGGGTCTGAGTTGCAAAACCGGGTGCGGCCGCATCGAGTTGATACGTAGCCGGCGGCACTTGTAAAAATTGATAAACGCCTTGGCCGTTCGTTTTCGTTTCTCGGCTAAATCCAGTCTCCGGATTTGAAAGGGTTAGACTGGCACCCGGGATAACTGATCCGTGGGCATCGCTCATAGTGCCATTTAAGGAAGTACTGGCGGTCTGCGCTCCGGCCGAGAATGCCAAAGTGAGCAAAGCGACGAATAAAAGTATTTTTGCGTTTCGCATCCGAGACTCCCGCAAAGAGATGTAGAACAGCGGCGCAATTTATAGCCGCTGATTGGACAGGTTGTCAACAAGTTTTTTATGTTACCAGCTTACCAATTTGCCAATTGACAAGCTACACCCGCTGCAGATATAAAGACGCGGCTACCGATTTGAGCCCAAAGAGTCCAACACATGCCTCTGTCACTTGATATTGGTCCACGCATTAATCGAGTGGCTATTCCGGATGAACTTGTTGCGCGATTTAAAGAGTTGATCCGCAGGAAAGTATTTGTTCCTGGAAAACGGCTGCCCCCGGAGCGGGATTTGGCGGAGGCGCTGGCGGTGAGCCGGCCCACGTTGCGTCAGGCGCTACGAGCCCTTCAGATCATGGGGGTGGTCAAGGCGCGGCAAGGTTCGGGGTCATATCTTGCCGACTCCGCGCGCGAGATCATGCGAGTGCCATCGGAGTTTGCACTCGCCCTTCAAAATGTCTCAAAGACCGACTTGTTTGAAACCAGATATACGCTCGAAGTCAAGCTTGCGAGCCTGGCTGCGGAGAGGCGAACGGAGCAGGACTTGGAGTCTATGCGCCAAGCCCTCGCCGAGATGGAGAAGGCAATGGGCGATCCGGAACAATGGTGTCAATCAGAGCCGCGATTCCACGGCTGCATCGTGCAGGCTGCCCGCAACGGCGTTATGGCCACGATGATCGAGATGCTGTCTCAAATGCTGATGGAGAGCAGAAAAGAGACGGTTCGACTGCTCACGGACTACAGGGGGTCGTACCGCTCGCACGAAAATATCTACGTGGAGATCGAAAAGCAGAATCCGGCGGCCGCCGCAAAGATGATGATGGAACATTTCTCGCTCATCGAGCCAAGAGCCACGCAAGGCGACACGATCCCTAATGACGTTCACGATGCAAAATAGCAACCTTCGAGACGGTTGCTGTTTTCCCAGGTTGAGGTTTCAATTGCGAATTTTCCGCTTCACCGTGTTTCTCGGTTGTTTGTGGTGCTCGGTTGCAATGAGCGCTCAACAGACCTACAAGGTTACCGATCGCATTCCTTTTCCGGGCGATCAAACCTACTGGGACTATCTTGTAACGAACGTTGCCAATCGCCATTTATACATGACTCGCGAAAACAGGGTGGTCGTACTAGACCTTAGGACCGGCAAAGAAGTGGCCAGCATCCCAAACCTGAAACGCGTGCACGGAGTTGCGCTTGCCAACGACCTGAACAAAGGTTTTCTCACCGACGGCGGAAACAATGCCGTCGTCGTGTTTGATCTTACGTCGCACGCTGTTACGCAAACCATTAAGGTCGGCAAGGCCCCCGACGCTATCGTTTACGAACCGACAAAGAAGCGCGTTTACGCTTTCAATGCCCATAGCCATGACGTCAGCGTTATCGACGCCGCGACGGCAAAAGTCATTGCGACGGTTCCGCTCGGCGGCATACCCGAATTCGCGGTAACAGACGGCAAGGGAAATGTTTATGTAAACATCGAAACTAAAAACTCACTCGTGCGCTTTGATTCTTCTGGGACGAAGATTCAAGATGAGTGGCCCCTCTCGCCTTGTAAAGAGCCGGCTGGATTGGCGATGGATACGCAAGGGCGAAGGCTGTTCTCGGTATGTGCGAACAAAGTTATGATTGTTACCGACGCTGAGTCTGGCAAACAGGTCGCCCAGGTGCCTGTGGGTGTTGAACCCGACGCGGTGGTCTACGATGTGGAAAAGAAGCTCATTTTCTCATCGAACTGCGATGGCACGCTTACGGTAGTAAAGCAAGAGAGCCCTGACAAGTACACTGTTGTGCAGACTCTGGCAACACAGAAAGAGGCGAGAACGATGGCTCTCGATCCCGTAAGCCATCGACTGTACTTACCCTACGAAGACGTCAAACCCGGGCAGAAGCCAACACCTCCGGGAGATCTTCCGGAATTTACTTCGGGAACTTTTCACCTCATGGTTGTTTCTCCGCAAATGTAATCGAGCCGGCGTTTGTAGATTGATTGGAGGGAAGAATGCCAACTTTGGGATCCGCGCAAGAACCGGTCGAGACTTCCATCCCAGCTTCTATGCCGGAAGCCGCAGCTCCTGCAATTTCGGAGCGGCACTCGCTTTTGGTAAGAGTGACTCATTGGATGACCACTCTTTGTTTTCTCGCACTGCTCGTCTCTGGAAGCGAAATCGTTCTCTCTCATCCGCGTTTTTACTGGGGGGAGAGTGGCAATGTATTGACGGAGCCGCTCTTTAAGCTGCCGACTCCATCTTCCAGAAGGTTAGTTCCTACTGGCTACGGTTACGTGCTGCCCGACCAGAATGGCTGGAGCCGCGCGCTTCACTTTCAAAGTGCATGGCTATTGGTATTGACGGGCCTTCTGTATGTGGCTTCAGGACTTTTGCGAGGACATTTCGGCAAGAATCTTCTGCCGAAGAGATCCGACTTATCACAGCAAAGTTTTGCCAGGGTAATTGCGCATCATCTGCACTTGACGCCGGCCGATGAATCGGACGCATGGACCTATAATGTGCTCCAGCGCCTTACTTATCTGTTTGTGATTTTTGTCTTATTCCCTTTAGTCATTTGGACAGGCATGGCCATGTCGCCGGCCTTCGATTCTGCGATTCCAGCGACCGTTACTCTTCTAGGGGGCCGGCAATCCGCACGAACAATTCACTTCTTCGTATCTCTTGCGCTCGTACTTTTCATGCTGAGTCACATAATGCTGGTTTGGCTGGCTGGCTTTAGGGAGCGCATGCGAGCGATGATTACCGGACGGGTTCAGGGGAAGGAGCGCCTATGACTCAACTCTCACGCCGTAAATTAATGGTTAATGGAGTCACTATCGCGGCCGGGGCATCGGCACTGGGAGTAGCCGCGCGCCTGGCCCAAAAATACGGACTGATCGCGCCCGACCACGGCGGGCTTTACGGCCCGGGCAAAACTTTAACCTATGCATCCCTGCGGCTGCTTACAAGACATTCCCTGGCCCGTGAATTTTCGAAAAATAAAATTTCGAAGAGGCCCTTTCCGAACGAAGTCGGCCCTTTCAGTGAAGAATTCAAGCGGCACCAGTCCGAAGGTTTTGCAAATTGGCGCCTCACAGTTGATGGATTGGTCGACAAGCCTAGTGTTTTTTCAGTTTCCCAGTTAAAGAGTTACCCTTCTCGCAGCCAGGTTACTGAGCTTGTATGCGAAGAGGGATGGTCCTATATCGCGGAATGGAACGGCGTCGCTCTTTCTCACATTCTTGATCTTGTAGGGACGCACTCACAAGCGAAATATTTAGTTTATTACTCAATCGAACCGGACTGGTGGGAGAGCATGGATCTGGCCGATGCGATGCATCCCCAAACTTTTGTTACCTACGGAATGAATGGCGATGATCTTCCCGTTGGTAACGGCGGACCCATTCGAATCAGGTTGCCTCGGCAACTCGGGTATAAGAGCGTGAAGTTTATCAACCGGTTGACAGTCACAGACGACTTGAAAAAATTCGGTAAGGGCTTGGGCTCCGCATCTCCAGAAGGGGGTTATGCCTGGTATGCGGGCATCTAAGTTGATTTCTATGGATGATGAACAAAAAGGCTCTATCGCAAAATTGCGGGAGTTCACAGTTTGTCAACTCATGGACGCGCTGGGAAGTTCCTATCCCGTTACAACAGCGATTCGTCCGATAGATCGGCGATTTCGTATTTGCGGAACAGCTTTGACAGTCGAATGTGCTCCGGGAGATAACCTCACCATTCATCATGCCTTGCACCGTGCACAACCTGATGACGTTCTGGTTGTCGTAGGATCTCGAAATGGTGGAGCAGCGCTTTGGGGCGAGCTTATGTCGGTTTCTGCTCAATCCAAGGGTCTGGGAGGCACCATCATTGACGGCCCTGTACGAGACCCGCTCGAAATTCGCGCTCTGGGATACCCCGTTTTCTGCCGAGACATTCACCCCAGCCGGGCAAAGAAAGAAACATATGGGCGCATTAACATTCCGGTACGATTGGGAGATATTTTAATTAGTCCGGCCGATATAGTGGTCGCTGATGCGAACGGGATTATTTGCATCGCCGGCAATCATGCACAGGAAGCAGCGCGGCTCGCTTCCGAAGTTCTGCTAAAAGAGAAGGATATCAAAGACCAAATCTTGTCTGGACGAACGCTATTCGACATCTTCAATCTGGCCGGCTGCGTTGCTGAGCAACAGAATGCGAAGGGGACTTAGCAGCCGTTCTAACTAAGCAAAAAGGGTTTGTGAACCGCCTTCGATCCTGCTCTTGTTGCTCCACCTTTCGCGGCGAAGCATAGGTGCCACGATATTGCGGCTTTCACTGTGGGCGAGCAAAAACAGCCGGACAACAAAAAGCAGCAAAATCGTTGGTTCTAAGTTCAAATCCTATGGGGCTCACCACTTTGCACCTCTGTCCCCGAACCTTTGAAGCACTTCTGCTTTGAGCTGAGAAAACCAGTAAAACTTAAAGGATTTAATTCCCTGTGTTCCCCTGGAAGAGATAACTTACTTTTCGCCTGCGCTGAAATCTAAACGGCCGCTGCTGATGAACGCGTAGCGGTAATAGTATTTTATTGCGCAACGCACACCGGGAATTATCGCTCCAAGCGGTTTGCTACGCAGCCACGCCTCTCCGTGGTGCAGCTTGATCCGCGTCTTTACGGGTCTTTTTTCGGGCGCGCTTTTGAGCCAAAGCTTGCTTTACACGGCGCTTCTCCCCAGGTTTCAAATAAAAAGAGTGACGTTTCACATCTTTGATAATGTCTTCGGTCATGACCTTGCGTTTAAAGCGACGGAGTGCGTTCTCCAATGATTCGCCTTCTTGCAATCGAACTTCTGCCATTGTTGTCACCTTTAGTCCAAACTTGACTGCTTCGAGCTTACACCCCTTTTGTGCCGAGGCCAATCGGGCTATGCGAGTCGCGCGGCTACATCACTTCGTAAGGAAGCTGGCGTGACTACGAACACAGAGTGGGTTTAGGGAGGCCTCCTGAACGAGAAACGGAAGAGGAGTCGGAAGGAGGCGCCACGTTTTAGGGGGACGCCTCCAATTCGCAAATCGCGCCAATTGTTAAGCGATCCGGCGCTTTTTACTTCGCGATCGATCTTCGACGTTAATGTTTTCGTCTTTGTCGACGCGCAGCTCCTCGTGACGTACTTCATCACCCACTTCTTTGGTCTCCTCGACACGGCGTTTGCTGATTTCTACTTCCTCGCGAACGACAGGCCGTTTTTCGACTTGCACGCGTTCTTCACTGATCGGTATGCGAATGTCACTTTCCTTGCCGATTGTTTGCCCGGACGCTGCTCTGTCACTTCCAGGTCTGCGTTCAATGATCAGCTCTTCGGCTGACTGGAACCTGGATATTTTGATTCTCGGTCACCACTTCTTTGCGTAACCGAACTTCACCCTTCGAAACACGCTCTTTGTGGACACGCAACACTTCACCAAGAAGTTGCACGCGTTGCCGTTCACTTTGCGACGCGCTGCCACGATCCTGCTCCCAGTTCTCCGATCGTTCCTGGGTCTGGAAGTTAGCAGCATTCTCTCCTAAATCGCCACCGGAACTCCGCAAGATTTGTTCGGCTTCTTGTCTTCGATCGCCCGCCTGAACCGTGATCAGCGCGCCTTCTCGTCCATTATTAAGCTGCTGCTCGAAGTATCTGGAGCGCTCCCCGGACAGGCCCATGCTGCCGAGCGATCCGGACCATTCGTCGTGACCATAGACATCGTTGTCATAATCGTCGTTATTATTGCCGATGTTATCGTTCGTGTCCCCAATCCCGGATCCCTGCGTCGAATCACCCTCAAAAAAGTGCACGATCCGATCCCAAATGCCTTCGGAATGAGAGTCTTGATCCGAAGTTGTGAAGTTTCTTTGATCCCCGGTCTCATCAAGGCTGCTCTGATTGCCGCGATTGTGAAGAAGAGATGAGTTTGCGAAGCCCGTCTGCTCTCGGGTAAATCCTGCATCTCGTAAATTGCTCAACGCCCGCTCTGCTTCTGAGGGACTTTTGAAATAAGCAACGACTGTTTCGCTTCCTGACATGTGTAGACTCCTAGCGGAAACAACAAATTTAATTGCTTTGAACCACCTTGAATGATTGAGCGTGACTGAGCAATCGGGTGTGGGTAGTAGGCCCCAGGGGCTGGAGGTGTAAGGTTATCCGCTTATACCTTTCCGGTAACCCCATTTCATTCGAATCGGGAAAAAACGGATTGCAGCGCTTGAAAAGGCGCGAGGCGCCATAGGGACAGAACAGAATCGAGGATGCCAAGTTGGCGCTTTAATATCGCACGTGATGACTGTTGGCGTAGGCGTAGAAGAGCCGTCATTTTTCCGGCGAGGCTAGATAGACTATTGCGATTGATTTAGCGCGAGCTTCCCCCAGCCTTTCGTTTCCGCAACGTGAAGTGTCAATATCAATGGCCGAGTAAAGTGGATTGGCTCGCCGCACATTTCCATTCTCCACTCTTATAAATCCAAGTATCCGTGAAACGGCCAGAACGGATCACAGCTTTACCCTTCCCGCAAAGTTGTTCTCGATACGTTCCCGTCACAATGGCGACGTTTTCATGTTGATGCACCGTCATCTTGCTGCTGTCGAGATGCTCATATTGGTCGATGCCCTTATCGACGTGAGCCAGCCACTGAACCCGGTCCATGTAGCTGCCGTCATCATCGGTATAGTCAAAAGGATCCGACACCAACAGGCTCATAGCTTTTGAATCATGCTTCGTTTCCGCTTGATCCCAGGAATTTTCGAGCGACACAATTCGTGGAGATTCATCTCCTAAAAGGCCTACATTTCCCGCAGCGAAAAGCCAAGAAATCGATGTCAACAATAAAACGCAAAGCGTCATTCGCATTTAATTTTCCTGTACGACGAATCGGAGTATGTTTCAGAGCTGTCCTTGAAATTCCATACCATGCGAAGCGTGCTGGTTTGCGCGTTGCTGTTGACCAGAAACATGGTTGGACTTGGACCGGTGGAACAATCGGGTACCGTCGATTCGGTCGGGTTTGTGTACTGAGGAGTGAGGATGTAAACGTGTCCGTACCGGTCTGCTGCTATCGACGGCTCCCACTGGTCGCCAACGGTGAATCCGACTCCGGTCTGGAGCTGAAACGCTGAGCCGACTCCTGCGCTCACCCGGACGCTCGCAAGGAGGATAACGACTGTAAGTCCAGATAGCGCAAAGCTTGTTCATCGGAGTGATCATGATAAACCTCCGGCAAGGGCAATGCGACGTGTCAGGCTTCAAGTGGCTAACAGCGCGAGGGTCGCAATCGAAGTTGTGGTCAGCAGCAGCGAACGATTTGAAAGCCTCTGCGATCCGTTGTGCAAGCGCTTGACTGACCTAATCGAAGTTGCTACTTTCAATCTGCCGTTGCGTCTCTCTGTTCGAGATGATCCAAACCCAACAAGGAATAGTAGATGCACGATAAGGAGCTCCCTCTCTTGTTCCCAACGCAGACCCATGTAGACAGGTCCGACCCAATCCTTAGGACGGAAGCTCCGCGAAGCTGAGTTGAGAATCTTTGGGCCGGTCGGCTATCCGGCACTTCGATACTAGACGCTATGACTCACACGATGAACGAGGTCGCGAAGCTTGCCAAGGTTTCTTCGGCAACAGTCTCTCGTGTGCTAAGCAAAAGCCCTTATATCTCGGCAAAGACTGTCGAGCGAGTAATGGCGGCGGTCGAAAAGTTGAGCTACCGCCGCAATGTGCACGCGCGGCGATTGGCAATTGGTAAAAGCGATCTCTTCGGGTTGGTAATCTCAGAGATTACGAATCCGTTCTTCTCCGAAATCATTCGCGGCTTTCAGGCGGCTGCCTGGGATCGCGGCTTCGACGTGCTTCTTCTCAATACTGAATACGACGAAAAGCGCACTGAAGCTGTGGTGCAAAAGCTTATTGAAAACTCAGTTCGCGGCGTCGCGATTGTGACTTCTTCGCTTGAGGATAGCGTGATTGCGACTTTGACCGACAAGAATATTGGTGTTGTTACTTTCAATCCAGTGCCAGTGGATCGCTTAGTAAGCACCGTAACCATCGATTACAAACGCGGTCTCACCCAAGCGATCGAGCACGTTGCTTCGCTCGGGCACCGCCGCGCCGCCGTCATCGCCGGCCCACAAACAAATCGCACTGCTTCCATTATCAAGCAGGCTTTGGTGGAGGGCCTGCGACAGCGCGGGCTTGATCCCGATCCTGTAACTCATAGTGACTACCACGTCGATGCCGGAGCAACGGCCGTACAAGCCATTCTGTCGGCGAAAGACGCTCCTACGGTGATTTTTTGTGGCAGTGACTTGATTGCTATGGGAGCGATCCTCGCGCTGGAGGAAGCAGGCATGAATGTTCCCAGTGACGTTTCGATCGTTGGCATCGATGATATTCCGTTCTCGTTCCTCATCCGCCCGGCTTTGACGACGATACGAGTTCCACGCGAGGAACTGGGAAAAATATCATTTGCAGCATTGGACAAACTACTAAAATTGAAGAGGCAAAGGGGCGCCGAGTATGTCGTCGAAACGGAGTTGGTAATCCGCAAGTCCGCCGCGCAAGAGAGGAAGTTCGCTCTGCGACAAAAAGCCCCCCGGCCGGCCAGATAATCCGCGGGAAAAACAATTACTCCTTGAATTTTTGCCTCCCTGTTGAATTGAATTCAACTGCACGTCTTTCTTTGCCACGAACACGTCACCGAAGCTGGTAAGCCGGTTGCGGAGCGGCGGAGTTTCGGCGAGCTCTGGCCCAAGCTTTTGACCCGTCATGCAAGCCGTTGCAGAAAACGCTTGCAGGAAGACTCTCCTCCACATAATGTTTATATCGAAGCTTGGTGTCTATTGCTCGAGATGTCTTTTGCAACAAGATGACGACGGAAATCAACCCGGACTCCACCTATCCAGCAGACAGTCTGCTTGCCTTCGAGATCGCACAACAACCTGTCCTGTGGCCGACGACGCTGGATCGAATTGCGGCAGCAGGTTTGAGCGAGGAACTAGGCCAGTCTCCGGTCATATTTACCGGCGCTGGTACCTCCTCGTATGCTGCATCTGCTATCGCTGAAGCATGGCCGCGAGCCACTGCCGTTCCGACCACAGATTTATTGATTCAATCCCAAAAAGAGATCGAAGCTGCCGTGCCCGATCTTCTCGAAGGGGGAACATTAATTTCGCTGGCAAGATCAGGAGACAGCCCCGAAAGCACCGCAGTAGTGACGAAGTTTAAAAATCTTTTTCCATCAGTCAAGCATGTTGCTATCGTTTGCAACGCCTCTGGCCGGCTGACGAACACCCCGGGTGTTCAAAAAATTCTGCTCGACCCGCGAACCAACGACCGCAGTCTTGCGATGACGGCATCATTCTCAAATCTGGTTCTCGCTGGGCTTGCTCTCAAACATTATGAGCCGCTCTCAATTGCACTTCCGGAGATCTGCAGCCGAGTGCAAAGCGCCCTACCGGAGTTCAATGGCTTGATTCAGGAGATAGCCCGCTCCTGTAAAGACCGGATCGTGATCCTAAGCTCTACGATGCAGGCGCTCGCCAAAGAGGCATGCTTGAAAATCGTCGAACTCACAGACGGCCGGGTGCTGGCGATGCCAGAAACTTTTCTCGGGTTCCGTCACGGGGCAGTAGGCTTCTTACGGCAGGACGTTCCTATTCTTTGCTTTCTCTCTTCCGATCCCCAAAAGCGGCTCTACGAGTACGATCTGATAGAGGACTTACGGGGCCGAGACCTGGGACGTTTCATCATTATTGGAGACGCGCCCTCGGTTGCGCAGCCGCGCGACTGGTTTCTCCCGGCCATCGCGCCATCCCTGCCCGATTCACTGCGAACGCCGTTTGAAATCCCTTTCGCCCAGCTCCTGGCCTATCACCTTAGCGTGAACGCGGAAGTTGACCCCGATAATCCGAGCCCCAAGGGCACGATCACCCGCGTGGTCAGGCCATTCCGAATTCATGAAGAACTGGCTCGAGTCTGATCCGCGAGCAATTCAGCGAGCGCTAAATTCTAGGCCGCACGATTCTGTGATGATCGCGACCGTGCGGCTTGCCATTCTCGACGGCACTGCTCCACGGCGGAAATTTCCAAAGAGCTGGGTTTCCAATCGAACGACTTCCATGTGGCCATTCGAGATGAGGGATTTCGTCCGCGAATCTGCTTCGCGCTCTTTAGGGGATCTTTAAAGTAGCGTTCACATTCGTTCCTTCTGTAGTGCCGGTATCGCCTGATAATTTGAGCCGACACTGGCGCCTTCATCGGGCTTCGCGATGAGGATCCAAAGCGAAACGCAGGCGATCGCAACCACGGTTCCCGAGCCCAGGGCTACGAGCCAGTTGAAGCGCGCCACCAGGATCGGTACAAGCGAAGTCGAGAAGATCCCTCCGATGATCCCGGTGGTATTCATCAATCCGGAAACGGCTCCCGCCCGATCGCCCGCCAGGTAGGTAGCGGACACCCAGAACGAAGCTTCGGCTCCCATAAGAAATCCGACACTCAGGCAAAGGGCGGCGATACATAGAGTTCGGCTCGGCGCGTAAGCTGCGACAAATAGCAATACTGCGCTCAAAAGGTATCCGGTCATGATGATGTATTTCGCCGCGACCAATCGCCCGCGCCGCACCGCGATGCGATCCGCCACAAAGCCGCCGAGGGGAGTAAACAACAAGCCGGTTAGCCATGGTAAGGCGGTGATGAGGCCTCCGTTCATCATGCTGAAGCCGCGAACCTCAATCAAATAGGTGTACAGCCAGAAGACGAAAATAAATAGCAGGTAACCTTCCGCCATGTAACTGATGCAGAGCAACAGTATCTTACGATTGCGAAGCAGGCTCCAAAAGCCCGCGGTTCTGTGAATCTGTTGCGATTCCAAATTTGTGAGCGCCAATTCTGCTTCATTGATGAGTCGATGTTCTCGAGGTGTATTCGTGCTGAACAGCCACCACGCGAGCGCGATAGAAAATGCAGGCAGCGAGGTGATGAAAAACACCCATCTCCATCCCATGCGCAACATAAGCCAGGAAACAAATGGAGTTGCGAACGCAGCCGCCAACGAAGTTCCGGCAAACATCCAGGAGTTCGCGTAGGCGCGTTCCGGCGGCCGAATCCAATTGTGAACCGCGAGCGCGCCCACGGGATAGGTTGGCGCCTCGGCGCTCCCCAGAAAAAAGCGCACCAACCACAACACCAGGAAAGACAGGCCACCCATGGCGCTGATTGAGGCCGGAGTTAATCCCGCAAGAAATGTACAGACTCCCCATAGCGCCGCAGACAACGCCAACGTAAGGCGCGTGCCAAAGCGATCTGCGAACAAACCACCCGGGATCTGGAAAATAGCGTAGCCGATGAGAAAGCTACTGAAAATCTGACCCATCTGAATTTTAGAGAGATGTAACTCAGGCCCCATCAGCGCAGCGGCGACGGAGATATTAATGCGCTGCAAATAACTTACAAAACCAAGGCCCGTGAGCATCGCCACAATCCACCAGCGGACGTGTGTGGCCTTGACTTCGCTCATTGGAGGCTTCAACAATTCGGCTGTAGACAGGGGCGCCCCGTCTCTACTGAGAGATCATAAAGTTAAGTGTTGCTAGAACTCCAGCCTTAGAGAAATCTGTCCGGTCCGGTTGCCGCCGAAGTCAGATCCTCGGGACGAACTGATCTGTCCAAAGTTGGGCTGAGTAACGTCAAGTACTGGATCAGCAAGATTCGTGTGGTTGAGCACGTTAGTGAATGTGCCCTCCGCACGCAGCGCCACTCGCTCGGTGATCACAAAACTCTTGCTTAAGCCGCTCGACAAGCTGACCGTGCCTGGCCCGATCAGGTCGCCAACGCTTTCATTTCCAAAGCGGCCAATGGGAGCCGTTCCCACTCCGACGGTGCACGGGGTCACCTTAGTAATCGGGTCGGGAGCGAGTGAGGCGTAAGAGGTCTGCCCCGGACAGGCAAAAGCGGCGTTATTGAACCAGTGATTTCGGTCATGGCTTCCGCTATTGGGATTACCGATGATGTCCGGCCGCTGTGATGCTCCGCCCAGCGCAACGCCAGAGCCGGTGCCAGAAGGATCAATAAATCCGTTCGGTATAAACGCGGTCAGGAACGTCCCGCTCTGCAGCAAGAAGATGTTGCTTAACTGCCAGCCTCCGAAAGCCAGATCAGCGAAGCGATTCATGCTTGAGCCGAAGCGGCGACCGCGCCCGACGGGCAACTCGTAAACTGCAGTGCTCAACCAGCGATGTCGCCGCGTCGCGCTCACGTTGCCGTAGTCCACTCTGCGGTTGAAGCTGTCAGTCGGGCTGTAGCCTCCCTGCTCATCCACAAACGAGCTCCCAGCAAAGCTGCCGTAGCTGCCTTGGTTGTCCGAAAGATTCTTGGCCCACGTGTATGAGCTGTTGAACGCCAGTCCTTGACCCATGCGATGTGAAACTTCCACCTCCATCGCATGATAGTCGGCTTGCGCGGACGTACTGCGATCGGTGATCTGGTAAAAGTTCGGAAACGGAAGCTCTGAGAGCCTACTGGGGTCGCTCGAAGGCGTGGTAGAGGATTTTTGCAGCTGGTTGAATTGTGGCTGCCAAACCAAGTGCCAGGTATGCAATCCGACGTAAGAAATTCGAAAGCCGGTGTTATGCCCGAAATCGTGATCAATCGAGAGGTTCGTCTGCAATGAGTACGGGTCGTGCCACTTCGTGTCAACGGCGCTGTAGAAGTAGAGACTACCGAGGCTCGGAGAGAACGTATTGGTATTGGTGTTGGTGTTCGGGAAGGCGAAAGCCGGACCGCCGCCCGGTGCAGCGTAATTCGTGAAACTCTGCAGGTTTGATTGCAGCGTCTGGGTGAGGGCATAGAACAACGCGCCCGTGGTGGTGATGTTGTAGTAACCGGCACCGCCGCGAATCGCCGTGCGATCGTCGCCGAAAGGACGATAAGCGAATCCGAAGCGCGGCATGAAGCGCCGTTGGGGCGTCTGCCTCAGAGACGGAGGCAGCCCCGCTTGGTTGTTTGTGACCACGGGAGTACAGGGCACGCCGTTAATCGGCTGGTTGTTTGCGTAAGGATTATCAACTCCTGGCGTAATACAAGCGTTGACGTTCGCCAATTCCTGTACCGAAAGGGTGTTCGCATATCCGGCGGGATAGACCAAGCGGCCCGTCTTCGGCACCGACGGATCAAAGTTACCGACAAGACCGTTGGTAGATTTCAAGCCCGGGTGGAGCTCATAACGCAAACCGAAGCTCAGAATGAGCTTTTGGGTCGCTTTCCATTGGTCTTGGGCATAGACGGCATAAGCATTCGTCACGCCGTTATTGTCCTGGGAAATGACGCTCGTCTGCGAAGTTTGCGGGACGCCGATCAGGAAGTCGGCAAACTCCTGCCCGGTGGAGAGCGGGCTGCTGGTACTGAAATAAAAGTTGCCGTAGTTGGCGGAAACTGTGGCGCCGCCCGCTTCGGTGTAAGCGTTGAGGTGTCGAATATCTCCGCCGAATCTTAGAAGATGATTGCCGCGCTGCCAGGTGAGGTTGTCAACGTACTGAAAGATTCGCGACCGTTCTTCGAAGCCGATGCGTGCCCCGATCGACGTCACGGTGTTAAAGTTGATGTGCGGAAGCCCATTAAAGAAAGCCGGCGAAACTCCATTCAGACCCGTCGTTGAGAGGAAAGCCGGCCCGTTGAACGGATTGCTGTTGCCGTCTCGCTCAAGGGTAAACCCAAATCGAAACTCGTTCGCCAGGCGCGGAGTGATCGCGTAAGTAAAAGTAGTCGCCAGGATTTTATAGTGGGCGTACGCGGTGCTATAGGGTAGAGCGAGATCCACAGGCTGAAGTTGATTGACGTTTTTGAAGGTGTACCGTCCTGTCAAAGTGGAGCGGGAATTAAAATTCTGGTCGCCCCTGAAATCCGCTTGATTGGAGCTGATGTCGTCACGCCGCAAACTCAGGTAGTTGTATCCGCGCGCGGCAATTGCTTGTTGCAATGACTCTCCGGGAGGGCCGATGTTCGGGTCCGGATAGAACTTAAGAAAAGCGGCAGAACTGGGGTTCACCGGAACCATATTGTTCGCGTACGTTCCGCCCGTGAACGGGTCGTAGAGAGGCGCGCTGGTCTCCTGCGAAAAATCTCCATTCTTCATGGCAACGGTGGGAACTTTGGCCTGCAGCACGTTCGATTGCGGATAGCGTAGCCCCTCATAGGCGGCGAAAAAGAAAGTGTGATCGCGCCCGTTATAAAGGTGCGGCAAAAGGACCGGCCCACCCACGCTGCCTCCAAAATCGTTTGCGACTTTGTGCGGCTTGTTGGCGCGATTAGTACCGTAGGGGATGGCGTCCAGAGCCTGATTCTGAAAATATTCGTAGAGCGAGCCGTGAATGCGGTTCGTACCGCCCTTCGTAACTGTCGTGATTTCGCCCGGTTGCCCGTACTCGGCGTTGTTGTTCACGCCATCCACGCGAATCTCAGCCACCGATTCAGCCGAGGGGAACGCGTCCGCCTGGATGTTGTTGTTCGTCGTGTTTTGCGCAGAAATTCCGTCCACGGTCACTTCAGTTTGCGAGGGCAAGCCGCCTTGCAAAGAAAACTTCAAAGCGGGCTGAGGGTGTGTCGATGGCGTCGGGGGATAAGGCGTGGTGTCAGGCTGCACGCCGGGCAGAGTTTGAATGACATTGATCGGCGAAGTGGATCCGGCTCCGCGATAATTTGCAGGCAAGTCGAGAACTTCGCGAGGGGACAGCGAGGCCGAGATCTCGGCGCTCTGGGTTTCGATCGTTCCGGCATCGGAAGCGTTTACGTTGACCGTCTGCGCTCCAGCCGTAGCGCTGAGGGTTACGTCATAACGAAGTTGTTGACGGGCAATCAGCGACACGCCTTTGCCGATATTTGAGGCAAAGCCCCCAGCCTTGGTAGAGATGTCATACGTCCCCGCCTCGAGATTGATCGCCGTGTAATTACCCGAGGCATCGGTGGTCAGGCTCCGGTCGACGGCGGTCTCAACTCGATGCAACAGAACCGTAGCTCCAGCCACCGCGGCGCCTGAGCTGTCATAGACAGTGCCGGAGATGCTGCCGAGGACTGATTGGGCCGACAGAAATGGCGTTGCCAGCAAAGCGCCAAGCACGAATATGAAGGTTCGGTTGAATAAAAATTGCACGATGGCTCGGTTGCGTGTTTTCATCAAGGCCCTCTTGAACGAATTAGGACAGTAACTGCAGACGGTCCGTCGACGTGGCTATTGCGAATACGGACGAGTTGTTGCCGCAGTGTTTCACTTAAAGCGAGATCCGGATCGCTGTTTTACCCTAAGACGCGTGCATTGTAAAACAGCTCAGCGCCTGCAAATCTCATGGATGAGAGCAGCTTTTAATCTTTGACAGGGATATCACGGAGTGTAATAGTGTGCAAGCCCTTTCTGAAATCCTTTGCATGAATGTAAATACTGGCTCGGGTCGAGTTCTCGAATGCCTGAATTAGGACGCCACGGACTATCCTGAGCATGTTGAAATTGCCAGTATTCAGCCGCGGGAGGATGTAATTGTTGCTCCAAAATTGGGTTTCAGATCAAATGCGACCGGACGCCTTTTGGCATCGAGCCGTTTTCACTAACATTTTCTTAAGATTTGTCTTTGTCTGTTGTGCCGCTGTCTGGTGTGGCGCTGCTCCCGTGCAACACGATCAGACCTCAACCTCCGAGGATCATTCCTTCCGGAAGGAAATCGAGCGGATCGTCAGCAGGGCCTCTTCTCTCAAAGCGATTCCAGAAGCGGCCATCAGCCCTGATGGAACTCGCTTCGCTTACGTGGTTGCAGGCGGGGGCAAAGACAGTCGAGTTGAATTGTTTGTCGCGTCAATAGCAAAGCCAGATGTAACATCGAGAATCTTTGCCCCGAAAGGAAAAAAGGAAAACAAAGCGTGCCGCCATGCTGATCCGGAATGGTCACGAGATGGAAAGAATCTCGCGTTCCTCTCCGATTGCAGCAGCCGTGATCAAATGCAGCTTTTTCTAGCGGACGTTACCCAAACCGATTCGACTGCTGCTCCCGCATCCAGTCGGGCGTCGAAGAGGCTCACAAATCTCGTTGGTTATCTCTCGAGGCCAAAGTGGTCTCCCGACGGCAAGACCATCGCGATGCTTTTCGTGGATCACGCCAGGCGCGCTCCGAGCCCACTGGCTGCGGGTAATGCTCGGACCGGTGTCATTGACGACTTGCGGCAGCTGGAGTGTCAACGCATTGCCTTAGTTGAGACCGCCAGCGGAAAGACTCGCATGCTGACGCCGCCAAAGTTAACTGTTTTCGAGTTTGACTGGTCGCCCGATAGCCGTCGCATCGCGTATACCGCCGCGCCTCCGCCGGGCGACGACAACTGGTACATCGCGCAGCTTTACACCCAGTCCGTTTCCGAGGTCGAAGGACAATCCATTTACAGGCCCAAGTTTCAAATCGCCCTGCCGCGCTGGTCGCCTGGCGGAGAGAATATCGCTTTCATCACTGGGCTCATGAGTGATGAAGGCGCGACCGGTGGAGAAATTTATTTGCTTCCGAGCGAGGGTGGAGAGCCGCGCAACCTGACTCCCGATCGCAAGTCCTCGCCGGTGTGGTTTCAGTTTAAATCTTCGGAATCGATTTTATTTAGTGAATACCACGGGGGCTCGGTCGTCGTCGGCACGCTCGATCTCCGCAACGGCAAGATCGACCAGAGCTGGGAAGGTGGCGAATCAATTCACGCCAGTTCGGACGATTCGAGCCTATCGCTTGCCGTTACTAGTGGCGGCTTATCGGCAGCGGTTGTTCGTGAATCCTGGACCCAACCCGCGGAGGTGTGGTCCGGCTCCATCAGAAAGTGGACTCAGCTGACTCACATCAACCACAGCGCCGCTGACCTGGCCGCGAGTCGCGTCGAGGATATGACTTGGGAAAATGATGGATTCCGTATTCAAGGCTGGCTGCTCTTTCCGCAGCCATTCGACCCGGCAAAAAAATATCCGATGCTCGTCTCCATTCACGGTGGCCCCGCCTGGATTCAGGTTCCCTCGGTCGCATCGATGGACTTTCAGATCACATCGTTTACGCACCTGGGTTACTTCGTCTTTCTCCCAAACCCAAGGGGCAGCTTTGGGCAGGGGGAAAAGTTCACCCAGGCCAACCGGCACGATTTCGGATTCGGCGACGTGAGTGACGTCGTCAGGGGAGTCGAAGCGGCCACAGCCAAATTTCCTGTCGATGCGCAACGAGTTGGCATCATCGGGTGGAGTTACGGAGCGTCTACCGCGATGATGGCCATCGGGCAAAGCAACCGTTTTCGCGCGGCGGTAGCTGGCGCCGGAGCGAGTAACCTGCTCAGCTATTATGGTGAGAATCAGATCGACAAGTGGATGCATTTTTACTACGACGCATCGGCCTATGACGATCCCGCAGCGTACCTTCGCACCTCGGCCATCAGTTATGTCAAACAGGTGAAGGCGCCGACCCTTTTAGTTGTCGGTGAAAGAGATGAAGAGGCGCCTCCCCCGCAGTCATTTGAATTTTGGCACGCTCTAAAAGAACTTGGAACGCCAACGCAGTTGGTAGTCTATCCGGAAGAAGGGCACAGCTTCGAGAAGTACGAGAATCGCGTCGATCTCGTAGAGCGCGCCGCAAACTGGTTCGAAAAATATATGCCCGAGGCAGAGCCAACTGCCGCACCAAAATAAATTAGGAAATGAGAGCGGCTCGCCTTTGAATACTGCTGACCCCACAGTTGCAAACACCCGGCCCGAACCGTCGCGCGCCTATCGCTGGACGGTGCTGCTCTTTGTCGGCCTCACCATGGGCTCCAACTACTACCTTTACGACAGCATCAATCCGATGCAGCGCATTTTTATCGAGAAATTAGGCTTTACCGCCACCACCTTCGGATGGCTCAATTCCTCGTACGCCGTCAGCGCAATTCTTACCCTGCTTATTGGCGGCGTGGTCATCGATCGAATTGGCACGAAGCGCGCAATCATGGTTTTCGCATTCATCTGCCTGCTAGGCGCTGCCCTTACTGCGGCCCGCGGTCGCCCTGGCATGATGATTGCCGGGCGCGCTGTACTTGGATTGGGTGGCGAATCACTGGTAGTTGCTGCCACCACGGTGATCGCAAAGTGGTTCAAAGGTAAAGAGTTGAGCTTCGCATTCGGAATTAAAATCACTATTGCGCGTCTGGCATCGGTCGCCGCCGACAACTCCCCAACCTGGGGAAGCAGATTATTTTATCCGAACGGCACGGGCGGCGAGCCCAGTTGGCAGGGACCGATGCTGCTCGCCGTAGGTGCCGGAATTTTTGCGGTCCTCTGCTCCGGAATCTACTACCTGCTTGAGAGCCGTGCGGAACGATCGATCGCAGCAGTGCGGCCGGTGTCGCCTAGAACTACGAAACTCAATCTGGCGCAGACGTTACGCTTCAGTCCCTCTTATTGGTATGTGGTTGGAATCTGCCTTACGTTTTATGCCGCAGTCTTTCCGTTCCGCACTTTTGCGATCGGCTTTTTCACGAACAAAATCCTCGCCTCGCAGGGTGGCTTGAATGCCGTGGAAGCAATCCAGATACTCGCCCACAAGCGGGCGGGAATGTTCAACAGCATGTTGCCGCTTTCCGCTATGGTGGCGACACCGCTGATCGGCTTGCTCTCCGACAAATTTGGCAAGCGTGCGTCGTTAATGATGTTCGCTTCGTTGATGATGATGCCGGTTTACCTGCTGATGGGATTCACGAACGTCTCCCTTTTTATCCCACTATGCATGATGGGAATCGCGTTCGCTCTTATTCCCGCGGTCATGTGGCCGTCCGTGGCCTACATTGTCGACGAAAAAAGGCTTGGCACAGCCTATGCCCTGATGACACTGATTGAGCAAATAGGATTTTTTGCGATGAATCTTCTCATTGGATGGACCAACGATCATCAGCATGCCGGATTGAGCAATCTGGAAGGTTACCGGGCAGGTCTACTGATTTTTTCAACTTTAGGTATTGCAGGATTTATCTTCGCCGCCTTGTTGCGGCTTCGCGAGAACGGTCCGCATAGTTACGGACTGGAAACCATTACTGCCGGCAAATCCTGAAAACAATTATCGCACCTGACTTGGTGCGCCTTACGACACATCACTTGACGGGGGCGCTGTTTCGGCTTTTGGCACCTATCCGTTGAATGCGAAAGTTTGAAAAAACGAGGTCGTATCCGGCCTCATCAATCAGCGTATCGATCGCGGGATTTTCGCCGTAAGCCGGTCCGGTAAGTGAAACAAACCCGCGCACCGTGTGACCAAGATTCTTCTTGAAATCTTCCTGCGACGAGATCACTTCCTGCCGCTGCACCGCCGGATCGAGCTTGGATAACAGCGTGTGCGAGCGCGTGTGAGACGCGATTACGTGCTTCTTGTCGAGTTGACGAAGCTCTTCCCAATTCATCGCATAGCGCCCGTCCGGATATTCATGGGTGAGCATATCGATGTCGTGATGCTCTGCGTATGTGCTTTGCTCCGGAATTGGAGTGTTAATAAATCCAGTAATCACCCAGTACCAGCCGACAAACCCGTATTTTTCGATGAGCGGCGTTAGGACGTCAAAGCTGTTGCGGTAGCCCTCGAAAACTGAAACGATCAGCCCCGGCTTCGCTTTATGCCATCGTCCGGTCGTCAAAAATTCGACGAGCTCGTCCTGATTCACCGAGGTGAAGCGTTTGCTGTACTCCGCAAGTTGATGCTCGTAATGGGCGGCCTGAGCGTGAGAAGTATTGTGAAAATTCACTGCCCGTATGACCGGGTGACTCTCAAATAATTGTCCGAGTTCGGAAGCTCGCTGGTCGAAGGGTGAAGGTGTCTTCATTGCTGCGTCTCCATCCCGCCATGGTCGAAATCGCGATGCGCGAGCACTTCAATCACCTTGGCCACATCACCCTCCGGGGCATTTAAATGGATACGCTTCCAACTCTCGGAAGTTTTACGCAACTCCGAAGCCAGGGTCGCGTTAAATGCTGTAAGCGCGGCGTTCGCCTTTGGCGAATTCTTGCCACTCACTAGATCTTCGCAAGCGAGAAATACTGGAACGCCCTCTTCGGAATACGCAGTAGGAGAAGCGAGATCCTGCCGCAAACGATCGTCAATCGCTTTGTCGGCAGCATCGGTTTGGGCGGCGTGAGACCCACGTTCGGCCTGGGTCACGGCCCATTGCAGCAGTCGCACGAGCTTTGAATTCGATGGCACCGCGCCGATGGCTGCGGCTCCCATGGCGACAATTGCTCCGCGCCGATTGATCATGGTCTCTGCTCCTTCACGCCTAAAAATTATCGCGGGGCACGCCCGAACCGCTCCCGCCTACGAGAAAATCGAAGTCCGCGCCGTCGTTCGCCTGATTGACGTGATCGACATACAGCTTGACGTAACCGCGATTCGATTTAGCCGTCGGAGCACGCCACTCTGCCCTGCGACGATCAAGTTCCTCGTCGGCTACTTCCAGGGTCAGCGTACGTGCTTCCACATCAAGCGAGATCAGGTCGCCATTTCTTACGAGAGCGAGCGGCCCGCCGGCGGCCGCTTCCGGGGCGCAGTGTAACACGACCGTTCCGTATGCAGTCCCCGACATGCGCGCATCAGAAATCCGCACCATGTCAGTGATCCCGCGCTGTAGAAGTTTTGGCGGAAGAGGCAAGTTGCCAACCTCAGCCATCCCCGGATACCCTTTTGGTCCGCAATTTTTCAAAACCATGACGCAGTGCTCATCGATGTCGAGTGCGTCGTCGTTAATGCGCGCACGCAGGTCTTCGATCGACTCAAACACCACAGCTCGGCCCGTATGTTTCATTAGCGCAGGCGAGGCAGCAGACGGCTTGAGCACCGCGCCATCCGGAGCAAGATTTCCCTTCAGTACAGCAATGCCGCCAACCGGCTTGAACGGCGTATCGAATTCATGAATCACATCGCGGTTCCAGCAAGGCGCGTCTTTGTTGTTGTCCCAAATCGTCTGGCCGTTCACGGTGAGCGCGTCCTTATGCAGAAAATCTCGCGCGCCGAGCTCGCGAATGATCGCCGGCAAGCCCCCCGCTTCGAAGAAGTCTTCCATCAAAAACTTGCCCGAAGGCATGATATTGAGCAGGCACGGAATGCCGCGACCGAGGTTATCCCAATCGTCAAGATCCATTTTGATACCGAGACGGCGCGCCAGGGCGATGAGATGGATTACGGCGTTGGTCGACCCGCCAATGCCAGCATTCACTCGCACGGCATTTTCAAGCGCCTCGCGGGTGATGATCTTCGACAGCACCACATCCTGCTTCACCATCTCGACGATCCTGCGGCCTGCCAAACGCGAAAGCAAATTTCGGCGCGCATCAACGGCGGGAATGGCGGCGTTGCCGGGCATCCCCATACCCAGCGCTTCCACCAGGCACGCCATCGTCGACGCTGTCCCCATCGTCATGCAATGCCCTTGCGAACGATGCATGCACGATTCTGCTTCGTGATATTCGGAGAGTGTAATTTCACCCGAGCGCAATTGTTCGCTCATGGAAATCGTGTTTGTTCCCGAGCCGATATAACTACCCTTATAAACCCCGCGCAACATCGGTCCGCCCGAGATGCCGATTGTCGGAACATCGACGCTCGCGGCCCCCATCAACAGTGCCGGCGTTGTCTTATCACAGCCCATCAGTAACACAACACCGTCCAGCGGATTAGCCCGTATAGATTCCTCAACCTCCATCGATGCGAGATTGCGATAGAGCATCGCCGTAGGTCGCAGCATGGTTTCTCCGAGCGACATCACGGGAAACTCAAGCGGAAAGCCTCCCGCCTCGAGCACGCCCCAACGCACATGATCGGCGATCGTCTTGAAATGGGTGTTACAGGGAGTGAGTTCGGACCACGTGTTGCAAATGCCGATCACCGGCCGACCATCGAACTGGTCTTGCGGAAGTCCTCGGTTCTTCAGCCAGGAGCGATAGTAAAAACCATTCTTGTCCTGGCGCGCAAACCACGATTGACTACGAAGCTGTTTCATACCGGTCATAGCGAGAGCTCGTTATCTTGACTGCGCGGCGCGTGCTGAGCAATGACGAGCTGATGCTGCTCACCCAATCCTGAGATGACCGTCTTCACGCGATCTCCGGCCTTCAAAAATACCGGCGGTTTTTGTCCCATTCCCACTCCGGGCGGAGTCCCCGTGGCAATCACGTCGCCGGGATGCAGCGTCATGAAGCGGGAGAGGTAGGCAACCAGAAACTTCACTGTGTAAACCATTGTGGAAGTCGAACCATCTTGATAGCGGTGGCCATTTACATCAAGTTTTACGGAGAGTTTCTGCGGATCCGGGACTTCATCGCGCGTTACGAACCACGGGCCGATCGGCCCAAACGTGTCGTGCGACTTCCCCTTTGTCCATTGCCCCTGGTGATCGAACTGGAAGACGCGTTCGCTCAGGTCGTTCACGATGCAGTAGCCAGCCACATGATGAAGCGCATTCTCTTCTGAAACATATTTCGCCGGCGCTCCTATAATGACGCCGAGTTCCGCTTCCCAGTCACTCTTCTTTCCGCCCAAAGGAATCTCAATGTCATCATTCGGGCCGATGATCGCGGATGTCGCCTTCATGAAAACGATAGGCTCGGGCGGAATCACCATACCCGCTTCTGCGGCGTGGTCGGAGTAATTAAGGCCGATGCAGATAAACTTTCCAACTGTCGAAACGCAGGGTCCCAGCCGGGGTCGGCCCGGAACGAGCGGCAGGTCTTTCACGTCCAGCGTCGACAGGCGAATCAATTCATCGGGCAGCAATGTTTTGCTCCCGACGTCGTCGACATGAGCTGACAGATCTCGAACCTGTTGGTCGTTGTCTAGAATGCCGGGGCGTTCCGAACCACTTGCACCGTACCGTAAAAGCTTCATGAGATCGTTGGCTCGCGGATGATCGAAAGTTCCCGGTTTAGTGCGTCGTTCAAAAGGCTGGCTCCAGCCAAAAGCGTAAAATGGCTTATGCAAGCGCATGCATAGGCAGATATAATCTAGCAGCAATCCCGGAAATGCGTCGCAGTTTAATCCGAATCGCCTTATAACGATCCAAAAAGATGGATATGAATTCGCAACCGCTCGTCGTCATCTCCGACAGCTTTCACACGATGCCCGAAGCAGTCGCGACGCTCGATAGTTCCGGTCATCATGTCACTTATGTTGAAGATCTCATCTCCTGGATCGACCTCTCGGCCGAACATCGCAATGCTCTTCAGCAAGCCCACGCCGTTGTCATGGGACGCGTGTTGGGGATTGAGTCATCACACTTCGATCTCGCGCCGAACCTACGCGTGATTGCACTGCATACTTCAGGCTCCGATAACGTCGACGTTGACGAGGCTACCCGCCGAGGCGTGTTAGTGACTAACGTCAAGGGGGTGAACGCGGAACAGTGCGCCGAGTTTGCGATGGGATTGATGCTGAGCGTAGTGCGGCAGATTCGAACCGGCGACCGCGCAATCAGAGCTGGGTTATGGGCCAGCCGCACCCAGACCAGCATGGACGTTCATGGATCGGTCGTCGGTGTCATTGGTTTTGGGCAGATTGCAAAAGCCTTCGTGACTCGCGCTCGCGCCTTCGGAGTGCGCATCGTGGTCCACACCCGAACCGAGGATGCCGCAATCGCAAGGCAGTATGGAATCGAATACGCATCCCTCGATGAGACACTCACGCAATCGGATATCGTCTGCCTTTTCGCCTCTCTGTCGAACGAGACTCGATTCATGATTGGCGCTCGAGAACTGGCGCTCATGAAGCCTTCTGCCTATCTGATTAACATCGCCCGCGGAGAATTAGTCGACGAAAGTGCCCTGGTGAAAGCGCTGCGAGCAAATCAGATTGCGGGTGCAGGTATTGACGTCTTCAACCACGAGCCTGTGATTCGATCTCCGCTCTTTGACCTTGAAAACGTAGTGCTCACCCCACATCAGGCCGGCCTCACACGGGGTGGCAAGTTAGCCGCCGCTGTGCGCGCGGCAAAGAACGCGCTCGAAGTGCTCCGGGGAAATATTCCGCCAGACGCCATCAATCCCACTGCCGCAGCGACGAAAGTATTTCATTGAGACAATGCAAACTGCTTCGAGCTTCAGATTTGTCATTATCTTTGTCTTTATCGTAGGGAGGCCATCTTGACCGAACGCTCCAAACTCGTTCTCATCGGGGCCGGCAGCACCGTCTTCACGCAGCGGCTGGTTGCCGATCTCATTCTGAGCGGAGAGGCTGATCGCTGGGAACTTGCGCTCGTCGACATTGATCCCGTCACTCTCGACGCCGTTGATCGTCTGGTTCGCAAGATGTTGGCCTTCAAAGGGGTAAGTTTTCCCGTCGTTTCAACCACTGATCGCCGCGAAGTTTTGAAGCACGCAAATTTTGTTGTTACCACAATCGCGGTTGGGGGCCGGCGCGGATGGGAACTCGACGTACAGATTCCGCGCAAACATAAAATTTTCCAGCCGGTCGGGGACACGGTTATGCCAGGCGGGATCTCGCGGGCGATGCGAATGATCCCTCAAATGGTGGCGATCGCTCAAGACATTGCCGACCTTTGCCCAAGTGCCTATTTTCTCAATTATTCCAATCCAATGACGGCCATATGCCGCGCCATTCGGGTCAAGACGGGCGTGCCGGTCATCGGCCTTTGTCACGGCGTTCATTACGTTGAGGGAGTACTAGCGAAGTTTCTCGGCAAGGAAGAATCTAGCATTTCGAGCTTCGGGGTGGGACTCAATCACCTGACGTTCCTGACCAGCATTTTGTGTGACGGCAAGGACGCTACGCCGATGATCAAGGCAAAACTAGACGAGCAGCGCTCCCTCGTGAAGCAGGAAGTCCGCGACAAAAAGGACTGGCCGAACGTGGTTTCGGGCCGCCCGTCGCGCTATTCAGACGATCCCTTTGCGTGGTCAATCTATGACCGCTACGGAGTCTTTCCGGTCGCGATTGATCGTCACATCACTGAATTCTTTCCGGAGCGATTCCCCCAAGGCCGATACTATGGACGCACTCTCGGAGTCGATGCCTTCCCCATCGACGATCGGATAGCTTTGGGTGACAGCTGGTTTGCAGAAATGCTCGCGGTCGCTCAATCTTCGAACCCTTTGCCGCTTTCGTATTTCGATAACGTGCCCGGAGAATCCGAGCAACTCGTGCAAATCATGAAGTCGCTTCAGTGCGACCAGCGCTTCGTGTACTCAGTTAACATGCCGAACCAAAGCGCTGTGCCCGGACTACCAGCCGACGCCGTGCTGGAGATGCCGGCCTCGGCGGGTGGCGCGGGATTCATGGCGCTGCAGTCGCCAGCACTCCCGCTCGCTCTCACTGCGAAATTATTAGCGAAGATCGCAGCTATCGAGCTCACCGTCGAAGCCGCGCTAAGTGGCAACTTCGACCTCTTCGTCGAAGCCCTCATTGCGGATGGATCAATCAGCGACCCCGACGATGCGGCCGCGTTGGCGCGCGATTTGATTGAGGCGCACAAAATCCATCTCCCGCAGTTTTCATGAGAACTAACGATGCTTCTTATCAAGCCTGACCATGACCGGCGCGTGGAGATAGCCGGAGTCGAGGCTCCAGTCCGGCGCCCCGTAGACATCGACCAAGCCAAAACAGGCTTTGCCAACCTGCGCACATTGCGAATTTATCAATTCGAGGCGGGTTCGGTCATCGATGGCCACGCCGAAGACGATGAGGTTTTTATCGTTGTGCTATCAGGATCGATCGAACTCATGATCCGCAGTGACAATTGGAAAGAAAACCAGCGCACTTTCACTCTGTCGGCTTCGACTGTAAACGGGGGCGTTGCCTGCGCAGCCTATCTACCTCCGCACGCCGCCTACAAGCTCACTCCGCAAAGCGCTGCGGACGTGGCCTATGCCAGGGCAACTCCCATCGGCACTCGTCCGCCAAAAATATTTTCCTCCAGAAGAATGGTTGAAGGCGCGAACCTCACAGTCTTGCTGGACGAACCGGCCTATGCGGAGCGACTACGGTTACGACTCGTGGCTATCGATGCGCGACAGAGCGAAGTCGCGCTCTCCTCAAACGATGTGTCGCATGACAAGGTCGAAGCGCTTCATTTCATCCAAGGCGAACCCGCCGAGCGAATCGCGACCATCACGGGCACCGACACCCGGTTAACCTCTGTTGACGCGTGGGACACGATCGCCCTACTCCCAGCTGAAATCTATGATCTTAAGTTTGTAGCGGGGGCATGGGCCCGATTGCTCGTCGTTGCATCCGGCTAGCGACAATGCCTTCGCCTCACGCAGTAGGCTTAATATTTCGGCAACTGTCGTTTCACTTCAAAACCCATGTGCATCGCGCCCAGGATGAAATCAAAGACCAAAAGCTCTCCCGGCAAGCGACTTATATACATTTTTTCTAGGGGCGCGAGCAGCATTAAATAGTCTTCCCGCTTTCCATAGCACGTGAAATGTCTGGTTTAGCTCCTCGCAAGAGACAGCCAGACATGTTGACTACAAATTGTGAGTATCACCCGGACTTCCAACAAAGTGCATTTGTAGATACGGACGTAGAAAACGAACAATGGGGAGTTACAAGATCGGCGGTTGGAACAATTGTTAGGAGGCGATTTCCCGCCAACAGCCCTTGCAGAACACTGTCAACCTCCCGGAAGTCATTGACTTGCGCGATTCTCCAACGTAAGATTCGCCACCATGATCGGCCAAACCATTTCGCATTACCGCATCGTCGAAAGGCTTGGGGGCGGGGGCATGGGCGTGGTTTATAAAGCGGAAGACACTCGACTCCGACGGTTCGTTGCCCTCAAATTCCTTCCCGATGAGGTAGCTCGCGATTCGCAGGCGCTTGGGCGTTTCCAACGCGAGGCTCAAGCGGCGTCCGCCCTCAATCATCCAAACATCTGCACCATTTACGACATCGGCGAGGAGGATGGACAGGCATTCATCGCCATGGAATTCCTGGACGGCATGACGCTCAAGCACCGCATTGCCGGCCGTCCACTGGATCTGGAAGTGATGCTCCCGCTTGCCATCGAAGTCGCGGACGCGCTCGACGCCGCTCACGCGGAAGGGATCGTGCATCGCGATATCAAGCCGGCCAACATCTTCGTCACCAAACGCGGACACGCCAAGATTCTGGATTTCGGCTTGGCGAAAGTCAGTCTCGCGGACAGTTCCTCTGCCAGTCTCAACACTCAGACAGTTTCGTTGGGTGAAAAAGACCTTACCAGCCCCGGCACCATGGTTGGAACAGTTGCTTATATGTCGCCCGAGCAGGTGCGCGCCAAGGAATTAGATTCTCGCACTGACCTTTTTTCGTTTGGAGCTGTGCTATACGAAATGGCGACAGGCGCCATGCCCTTTCACGGCGAGAGTTCCGGAGTCATCTTCAAATCCATCCTCGATTCTGTTCCGCCTCCGCCCGTTCGTTTCAACCGCGATCTGCCGGCAAAACTTGAGGACATTATTTTCAAGGCTTTGGAAAAAGATCGCAATCTCCGCTACCAGCACGCATCCGACATTCGCACCGATCTTCAGCGGTTGAAGCGTGATACTGAATCAGGCCGGTTGGCCCACAGCTCGGGCTCGGTACAAGCCGCACAGGAATCTGGATCTTACGTTGCAACGGCTGCGCCCAATTCCGCGGAATCCGTTCCGGAGACCGCTCAACGGCTCCCATCGTCGAATGGAGCTGTTGCAGCAGGATCTTCTGCTGCGCATTCTTCGCCATCATTCTCATCATCGTCGGGAGTCGTTGCAGCCGCGTCGGCCTCAGGTGCCTCGCGGGTATTTGTCCCGGCGAAGAAATCGCGCCTTCCGATTTTCGCGACCGCTGCAGTCTTGCTCACGTTGGTCGTAGCTGGGGTCTCTACTTTCGCTCCAAACCGGTTCATGCGCTCTCGGCAAAGGACACCGTCGTTCTCGCGGATTTCGCCAACACTACGAGCGATGAGGTATTCGACGGCACTTTGAAGCAGGCACTGGCCGTGGATTTGGAGCAATCACCGTTTCTGCAGGTCATCCCACAGTCGCGAGTGCAGGAAACGTTGAAATACATGGGGCGGCAGCCGAATGAGCGGCTGACAAACGATGTGGCGCGGGAGTTGTGCCAGCGAGTGGGAAGCAAAGCCATGCTCTCGGGATCGATTGCAGGCCTGGGAAGCCAGTATGTGGTGACGCTGAACGCGGTCAATTGCAAAACAGGCGACTCGCTTGCGCAGGAACAGGCGCAGGCCGAGAGTAAAGAGAAGGTACTAGGAATATTGGGCGGCGCAGTGTCGAAGATGCGCGGCAAGCTGGGCGAGTCGCTAGCCTCGGTGCAGAAATACGATGTGCCGATCGATCAGGTAACGACGTCGTCATTGGAGGCATTGAAAGCGTTCGCCATGGGGAATGCCGAGTTTGACCAGGAGCGCGAAATCCAATCGCTGACCTTTTACAAGCGGGCGGTGGAACTGGATCCGAATTTTGCGGTGGCGTGGAGTATGCTGGCAATCGATTACAGCAACTTTGGAGAAACGCGCCAATCGCGGGAAGCCGCGATTCGGGCTTACGAAGCCAGGGAGCGCGCGAGCGGGCCGGAAAAGTTCAGCATCGAATATT
>JANYKL010000104.1 GCA_025361625.1 Acidobacteriaceae bacterium | reverse complement strand
CCAAAATCATATTGCCCGTGGTGGCTGATGATGAGGTGCTCGAGCAAAGTCTTGAGCTCTGCGGGGAATTCCGGGAATTGGTCGAGCTTCGATTGCAACATCTCAAGCTCGATGACCATGTGGCCCAACAACTGTCCACGAGTGGTGTAAGAGAAGGCGCGGTTGTAACTGAGCTCTTGAATCTTCCCGATGTCGTGAAGAAATGCGCCGGTGAGAAGCAAATCGCGATTCACTTGCGGATAGTTGCGGGACATGAGATCGCAGGAGCGACAGAGCGAGACGACGTGATCAAGCAGACCTCCGATATAGGCGTGGTGCAGAGTCTTTGCCGCCGGAGCGTTTCGGTAACGCTCGGCAGTCTCGGTGTCAGCCATGAACGATTCAACCAGCGACTTCAGGTGTTGATTCTGCATGCTGGCGACAAATTCGCTGAGCGTTCTCCACAGCTCGCCGATATCTTTCGTCGTCTTGGGAAGGTAATCGGTGAAGTCGACTTCGCTATCCGCCATGCGACGAAGTTTGTGGATGGTCAGCTGAAAGCGATTTTTGTACTTGTTGATCAGGCCCTTGATTTTCAGGAAATCGTCTTGCTCGAAGCCGGCGATAAAATCGTCGACGTTGTCCCACATTTTTGCTTCGATCTGGCCGCTACGGTCGGCGAGGATGAGGGCGAGATAGGGCTCGCCGTTCTTCTTGGCCTTCACCTGCTTCGAGGCAACCACGAAGCTGGAGGTGACGACCTTGTTCTCCTGATGACAGCACTCGGAGATAAAAAACTCTTTCATGTGGCTCCGCGAATCTGGCCTCGGCCTGAAGGCGCTTTCATTGCTGCGTTTTACTGCGTTTAACGGCACGGCTTAAGGCGTACTTTGATACATCTTAAAAGACGCCGAGTTTCTTCTTCTTTTTAAGTTTCTTGGCGTTGGTGTCTTTCGCGGTGGTCTCGACCGGCTTCGTCTGTTTTGCGCTCGCGCCGGAGTCGACGTATCCGTTCTTGATATCGATGTAGGCCTGCTCGCGCAGAGTCGCCAAATAGGCGCGCAGCGCGGGCTGCAACTTTTGCATGTAGAGAGCGTCTTGAATCTTCGGCTCTACTTCCTTCATGCTCGGAATGCCGGCGCTCGTATGTTCGGAAACTTCAAGAATGACGTAGCCTTGCTTGGTGCGAATGACATCGGTTGTCTCGCCGGCCTTCAAAGCAAAAACCTTGTCTTCGAGCTCCTTGGCCAGCGTTCCACGCTTGAAGTAGCTCAGATCTCCTCCGTCTTTTGCGGAAGGACCGTCTGAATCTTTCTTTGCCAGGTCCGCGAACTTTTCGCCTTTATGAATCTGCTCGAGCAATGCCTCGGCTTTTTTTTGTGCGGCTGAGAGCGCGGCTTCGGTCTCTGCGTCGGTGGGCGGTTCCGGTTTAGCTCCAGGCGTGGCAGGCGGATGGCTGGGGGGTTTGGGCGCAATGAGAATCTCGCTCAGCCGAACCTGCTCCGGTTGTTCCATCTCGGCACGGTGCTGGTCGTAGAACTTCTTCTCCTCGTCCTTATTCATCGCCATCTTTGAGCCTATTTCTTGCCCAATCACTTTTTGGGTGACGATCTGGTTGCGCATGTTCTGTTTGAAGTCTTCATAGGACGCGCCTTGCGCCTCGGCCGCTTTTTCCAACTCCTCCATGGTGCCGAGATTCATCTGCTTGCGCATTTCGTCGAGGCGCTTGATGAGGTCGGTATCACCTGTGATACCCATGTCTTTGCCTTTTTGAAGCAGCAGTTGCTGGTCGATCAGGTCGCGGAGAACGTCGCGCTGCTTCTCCGCGAAAATGCGGTCGGCGTTCGTGGCATCCTGCTGCTGCACTTCCTGCTTGAGCTGGTCGCGGCTGCGAACGTATTCCGATCGTGTAATGATCTGGTTATTAACACGAGCGATAATTTCTTCGACGACCGTATCCGCTGTCGAGGTCGCGGGGAACGTCAAAACACCTGCCACTGCGAGCAACAGGGCGAACTTTATCTTAATCATTAGGGTCTAGTGAAATCCTTAAATGCCGAACACCGGGGAGCGCCTGGAATTCGGATTCTTTTGAAGTACTCTTGCTGCTATTTTACGCCGTCCGCTGGCTAGGAGCCAACTGCGCGTGGACCGCGCCGGGTCAAGCTCAAGGCGGTTGCGTCGTTGTGCTTGGGCGCGCCAGGCATGAACTGCTGCATCCGATCAAGAATACGCAGCGATAAGTTGCGAGATTGGCCTGGA
The DNA here is from genome assembly GCA_025361625.1 of Acidobacteriaceae bacterium. Lineage (GTDB taxonomy): Bacteria > Acidobacteriota > Terriglobia > Terriglobales > Acidobacteriaceae > Acidiflorens. Next base: position 1,565 of record JANYKL010000104.1, on the reverse strand, counting down.
GATTCATCGAGCGCCTGCTTTACGCCCTCCAGCCCAAATTCCTTACGTTTCGACTCCGCCTCTACCACTCCGCGGGAAACGACGATCAACGACGCGTTTGGCTCAAGTCCGACAATTCGAGCGTCGGTTGGAGCCAGGGAGAAGAGACCGAGCGGCAGGCCGGTCGCCGGCAATTCGATAGTGTCATGGTCGTGTAGCAGAGCGGGAGTATGTCCGTTATTGACGTAACAGACTGTGCCGAGTTCATCGTTGTAGCACCCGACGAAGGCAGGGCAGCTACGAACTCCGTTAGCGGCGCGCAAGATTTCGAGGTTGAGACGCCGCGAGAGTTCGACCATGGCATCAGATTCGTTGAGCTCTTCCGGGGCAAAGAGCTCGAGCGCCGACGATTGGAAGCAAGCCTGGGTAGCCTCGATGATAGAGCTGTTCGTTTCGCGCTTGCCGGCTACGTCGAGCAATCCAAAAAGGAGACGAGTGGGACTGACCCGGACATAGTCGTGAAGATCGCCGCACATATAGCCGAAGTACGAGATCGCCAGTTCGGCACCGTCCAGAGAGGGCGCGTCGGCCTGCAAAATTTCAGCAATTTCTCCAGGGGCCGGACTGAATCCAAGTCTTGCCAGCAAACTCGCCATGACGCGCCGAAACTAACATAAAGACGGAAGATGGGCAATGACAGAAAAGTGGTGGTGGGCTCAGATTCTCGAGGAGGAGTGATTTCCAGGTAGTCCGCCGATGCGTAGTAGTTCAGGGCGCGATTTGAGGCTTACTCGCCATACTTTGCCCGAAGTGATCGCGTCATCTCATCTTGCAGTTGCGGGTAGCCTGTGTGCATTGTGGTCCGGAGGGCTGCCTCGGTGGAATTGCCCTGCGACAGAAGTTGAACAATGCGGCTGATCTCGGACATGCCATAAGCGTCGCGAATGTACTCGGCGGCGGCCAAAGCTTCGGCATAGGCGACGTCTGCTTCGGATGCGGAAAGGCTGATAAAGCTCGCCTCCAGCATATTGAATGGAATTTCGTTTCCGCTTACGAACAAGCGGGCCAGTTGACGTCCGCTCGAGTTCGACGATCGCCCCTCCTCTAACTGCGCGACCCCCTCGTTCAGCCAGGTCGGGCACCGGTTCCCTGACATTTCAGCGATGAAAGAGTGCGTCAATTCGTGCTTAAGGACGCGAGCCAGGGCTGGAGTGACGCTGCCGACGCCGCTTACCGGAATACGAAGCTTGCCGTCGTTTACGGCGCTCGTCCATGTGGGAGCGCGGGTTACGTCGAAAAAGGCTTGTTGCGTGTAGAGGGTGACGGCGATCACATTGCGGGGCTCATAGCCCAGGTCGCGCGCGAGATCATCGTAGTCAGAGTCGAGCGCGGCCAGTAGATCCCGGCGAAAGTTTTCGGAGGTTTGCTTGCCTTCAAAATGAAGGTTGAAGTGCGTGCTCTCACGCTGCGAGAAATCGGATTCAACCCTGGATTCGCGCTCGGCCCGGGCAAGATATTCCTTCACCGTGGGATCGGGGCGCAGGGCCAACGATTTTTTCCAGGAGCGAATCGCATCCGGCGTGTGA
>JANYKL010000002.1 GCA_025361625.1 Acidobacteriaceae bacterium | reverse complement strand
CCACGCTGACAACCTTCGCGCTGCATACCAATCTTTTTGAGGACTCTTTCGGACGCAGAATTACCCGCCACGAAGCCGGCGAAGACCCGATTCAATTTCAAAGATTCGAACCCGTAATTCAGCATGGCCATCGCCGCTTCGGTGGCTATTCCTCGATTCCAGTAGGGAACTCCGATCCAATAGCCGAGTTCGGCGCGGCGATACTCGTTCTCGATTCGCAGGCCCACTCCTCCGCATAACAAATCGTTCTCTCGAATGACTATCGCGAAACGCACTTCTTCTCCACGTGAAAAACGTTCGTGTGACGACGCTATGTACTCACGGGCGTCAGCTTCGGTGTAAGGATGAGGAATTCGCAGGGTAGTCGCCGCAACTTCGCGCGCACCGATGAGCGGTACGAGCGCTGCGATGTCAGAAACCTCGAACGGACGTAGGATTAACCGTTCGGTTTCTAGCCGCGTACGCAACAATTTTATCCACCCCGGAGATGGTTTAGAAGGCGTCAATCCCGGTAACGCTCGCACCAATAATTAGAGTGTGAATGTCGTGAGTGCCCTCATACGTTTTCACGCTTTCTAGATTCATGAGGTGTCGCATGATGGGGTAATCATCCGCCACGCCGTTTGCGCCAAGAATATCGCGCGAGAGGCGGGCACACTCGAGCGCCATCCAGACGTTGTTTCGTTTTGCCATGGAGATGTGTTGATGTTGGACTTTGTTGGCGTCTTTCAGTCGTCCTACTTGCAGCACGAGTAATTGAGCCTTCGTAATTTCACTGATCATCCAAGCAAGTTTTTCTTGCACGAGTTGGTGTGAGGCGATCGGCTGATCGCGGAACTGTTTTCGCAGCATCGAATATTGCAAGGCGCAATCATAGCAAGCCATCGCCGCTCCGATCGCTCCCCAGGAAATGCCGTATCGCGCCTGGTTCAGACACATCAGTGGAGATTTCAAACCGCCCGACTTTGGCAGAAGATTTGCCTCTGGGATGTGCACGTCCTGCAATGAAAGCCCCGATGTTACGGACGCTCGTAAGGACCACTTGCCGTGAATGTCGTCGGCTTTAAATCCCGGCCGGTCCGTCTCCACCAAAAAGCCGCGAACCTTATCGTTTTCGTTTTCAACCTTAGCCCAGATCACGGCGACGTCGGCGATGGTGCCGGAGGTGATCCACATCTTCTCGCCGTTCAGGACGTATTCGTTGCCAACTTTGCGGGCGCGAGTTCTCATGCCGCCGGGGTTCGATCCGAAGCCGGGCTCGGTCAAACCGAAGCAGCCTAGTTTTTCGCCCTTTTGCATGGCAGGGAGCCATTTCAATTTTTGTTCGTCGCAACCGAAGGCATAGATTGGATACATGACCAGCGCCGATTGCACGCTGACAAAGGAGCGCACTCCGGAATCTCCGCGTTCCAGTTCCTGAGTGACCAATCCGTATTCAACATTCGACATGCCGGCGCAACCGTAACCGTTAAGTGAAGCGCCAAAAAATCCCAGGTCGGCCATTGGTTTCACCAGTTCCCGTGGAAAACGTCCTGCACGGTTGCATTCTTCAATGATCGGAACCAGGTTTTCTTCGATAAACTTGCGCGCCGTGTCGCGTACCAAGCGTTCGTCGTCGTTAAGTAAAGTGTCGAACTCGATGAAATCGACTCCGCGAAATTTGATGGCTGGCATAAAGTCTCTTTCTTCCAGAGGTCAATAGCGATAAAGGGCAAACTAGTAAGGTTAACAGAGTGGGCGTTTAGGGGGCAATGCGCTAGCTGCGACCCGTTTGTTATCACAGCGCTCAAGCATCCTGTTATACCCAATCGACTAATCTGTTCTTATTAGAGACACTACTTCCGTGTTGTAGATAAGATGTCGCAACGCAATCTCAGTCCAGTCCTTAGTATTTCTGCTGAAATCTCTATGAATCGACGGCTGTCACTTTTAATCAGCTTCCTGGTCGCGTCCGCGATTTATCTTTACGCGTTTCCACAGGCGAATGTGTTCTATGCCGCCGTGGTTTTGATGCACGCCCTGTCCGGTGTGATCGCGAGCATTTGGCTGCTGCTTTGGCTGCTACGTTCCTGGAAGAGCGGAACACCGTTGCTGCGCCTCGGAACGTCGTTTCTGTTCCTGGGCGCGGTTCCTGGACTGGTTCTCATTTACACCGGAGCACTACGAAGCCACTTGGCGTTGGTTTATGTCCACATCGGCATTAGCTTTCTTGGAGTCTCGTTCCTCGTAGCGCATGGCTGGGACCATTTTCCCAAACCCCGCGTTCACGCCGTTTGGCGGTGGGCAGTCGTAGCAGCAGTCTTCGCCAGTTTGGTTCCCGCCGCCCGCTATCTTCGTGAAACCCGCTGGAACCAGCACGCCCGTATTCAGAATCCAGCCCTTCCACCCTTAACCATGAGCGGAGAAGGTGATGGCCCCAGCGGTCCGTTTTTTCCGAGTTCGGCCCAGGTTTACGGCGGAGAAAAAATTCCCAGCAAATTCTTCATGGAATCGGATTCCTGCAAGCGCTGCCACCAAGACATTTACAACCAGTGGAATAGTTCGGCCCACCATTTTTCGTCATTCAATAACCAGTGGTATCGAAAATCGATCGAGTACATGCAAGACACTGTAGGCACGAAGCCTTCCAAATGGTGCGGTGGATGCCACGATCCCGCGCTCCTTTACTCCGGCAAGATGGACACACCCATTAGGCAAATCGTTCATACACCGGAGGCGCAAGCCGGTCTCGGTTGCATGATGTGCCACTCCATCGCAGAGGTGAAGAGCACCATGGGACAGGCCGACTTTTATCTCGAATATCCCAAACTACACGAACTTGCAGCGAGTAAGAATCCGCTGGTGCGAACGCTACACGACTTTATGATCAAGCTCAACCCTGAGCCGCACCGTCGAGTCTTTCTAAAGTCCTTCATGAAACAGCAGACGGCTGAGTTCTGCTCCTCGTGCCACAAGGTTCATCTGGACGTCCCGGTCAATCACTACCGCTGGTTCCGTGGCTTCAACGAGTACGACAACTGGCAGGCGAGCGGTATTTCAGGAGAAGGCGCACGTTCTTTTTACTATCCGCCGAAGCCTCAGCAGTGTGCGGATTGCCACATGCCTCTCGAGCAATCAAATGACATGGGCAACGTCGCAGGCAAAGTTCACTCGCATCGATTTCCGGGCGCCAATACCGCGGTGCCAACCGCGAACGAAGATGCGATGCAACTGAAGCGCACTGAAGATTTCCTGACCAGCGGTGCAATGACGGTAGACATTTTCGCGCTGTCTTCCGGGAGTAACCCCCTTGGCGCCTCGAGGCAAAAAAATAAAGCTCCGGGCGAGCAGGAGCTTGCCACGACATTCGCGGTGGGCGAAGAAGCTGACGCGTCCGTCAGAATCCCGCAAGGGGAGGAGACGGTGGAAGCCGCTCCGGTCACAGCGCCGTTGGATCGCGTGCATCCCACCGTCCGCCGCGGCGATTCAGTGCGTGTCGATGTCGTGGTGCGAACCAAGCGCGTCGGTCATTTCTTTCCGGGAGGGACCGTCGATGCCTACGATACGTGGCTCGAATTGAAGGGAGTCGATGACAAGGGACAGACGATTTTCTGGAGCGGTATGGCCGAGAATGATGGCCAGGGTCCGGTAGAGAAGGGAGCTCACTTTTATCGCTCGCTGCAGGTGGACGCACACGGAAATCCGATTAACAAACGTAACGCCTGGTCGACTCGCGCCGTCGTTTATGTGCGCTTAATTCCTCCGGGAGCCGCCGACACAGTTCACTTCCGCATGAAAATACCAGAGAAGACCGGCAGCAAGATCAACTTGACCGCACGGCTTTGCTACCGGAAGTTTTCGTGGTGGCAAACACAATTTGCTTTTGCTGGTGAGCATGAAAAGATCCAGGAGTCGGACACCGCGATTGCGCAAACAACTTCGGATTATGACGACGCCAAAGTTTCATTTACGCAATCGCTGGTGGGAGTTTCAGCGAAGCGTGAAAAAATTCCGGATGTCCCGATCGTGACCGTGGCGCACAACGAAGTCTCGCTCGATGTGTTGCCAGCAAACGATCCTGCGCCGAGACCTGAGATAAGGCTGGCGAAAGAAGACTGGCAACGCTGGAACGACTATGGCATCGGGCTATTATTGCAAGGCGACCTGAAAGCAGCGCAGGGGGCGTTCCAAAAAGTCACCGAAGCCGATCCTCAGAATCCAGACGGCTGGGTCAATATCGGCCGCGCCGCTTTGCAGGAAGGAGATGTTGCGCGCGCACGCACCGTCCTCGAAAAGGCCCTATCGCTCAGCCCGGATCTCG
>JANYKL010000191.1 GCA_025361625.1 Acidobacteriaceae bacterium | reverse complement strand
TTCCGCCACCGCAGTCGTAAACTGGCTGGTATGGACAAACTCGAGGTGCCTCGCCTGTTCCACCATGGCGTCCCAGATTTCGCGCACGCCGTGCCCAATAAAATTCACCGCGGCTGATCCCGAGAAGTCAAGGTAGCGATGGCCATCTTCGTCCCATACGTAGATACCTTCGCCACGTGCGGCCACGGGGTAAGGCTTTTGAAAAGATCGACGCAGGACTGGAGTGCGAAGGTGTTGCCTGATTTCGGCGAACTTAGTCACAGCCGGATTATGCTCATGTAGCGTCACGCCTGTCAAAGCGTTCGTAGCAATCTTCCCAAACACGAATCAAGATTGCCGTTCCCGATTCCAGCCCGACAATTACGCTCCGCCATCGTGCTGGATCAGTTACTCTGCAAATAATGCGTTTGTTCCGTTTTCTCCGTCCCTCGCACCAGCACTCCGCCTTTTCAGCAACGCTCTTGCTGATGACGGCGATTACGCTCTCGCGCGTCATCGGATACCTCCGCGAAGCCTACATTGCTTTCGCCTTCGGAGCAGGACAGCAGACCGACGCTTATGTTGCCGCCTTCACCCTGCCGGATTGGCTCAACTACATCGTTGCCGGCGGTACCGCATCAATCACTTTTATATCCATCTATACCCGCTTCGTAGCTCAGAAGCGCGAAGCGGACGCGCAAAAAACTTTCTCTATCATCATCACAGTAATGACCACCGTCCTGATAGTCGGCACAGTCATTGCCGAGATTTTTACCCCCCAATTTGCTAGATGGATGTTCCCCGGCTTCACGCACGAACAAATGAATTTATGTGTGAGCCTGACGCGCATTCTTCTACCAGCGCAGATCTTCTTTTATGTCGGCGGAGTGGTGTCGGCCGTTCTACTCTCGAACCGGCTTTTTCTGCTCCCCGCATTCGGCCCCGTGATCTATAACATCTTCATCGTTGCAGGGGGAGTGATCGCCGGTCACCGCATGGGCATTGCCTCTCTCGCATACGGCGCGCTATTTGGGAGCGTCGCCGGGCCTTTTCTCATAAATGCCATCGGCGCGGCAAAAATCGGAACCGGATATCGCCCGTCCTTCGACATAAAAAATCCAGCGTTTCGCGAGTGGGTGCGGCTTTCGATTCCGTTGATGCTCGGTGTCTCACTCGTCACCGCCGATGACTGGATTCTCCGGTACTTTGCCTCGAGCGGCGTGGGAGATATTGCCCGCCTCAACTATGCGAAGCGCCTGTTTGCGGTGCCGATTGCGATACTCGGCCAAGCCACAGGGCAAGCCTCGCTCCCATTTTTCTCCCGCCTCTTCGGAGAAAGAAGATTTGAAGAATTTGCCGCGACAGTCAATGCGTCTGTTTATCGCATTACCGCCGCCTCGCTCTTAATGACCGGATTGATGATGTCCGTCGCCGTTCCCTTAGTCGATCTCGTCTACCGCCGCGGCCACTTTACCTTCGCGGATTCGCAATCGACTGCTGTTTATTTTTTCTGGTTTTCGCTGTCGCTCGCATTATGGGCAAGCCAGGCGCTCTATGCCCGCGCCTTTTACGCCTCGGGCAACACGCTGACGCCAATGATTGCATCTTCCATTATTACGCTGGCGACGATTCCTCTTTACGCTCTGCTCTTTCGCACGATCTCTGTCACCGGACTGGCGATCGCATCCGACTTGGGCATTGCAGCTAATGCGATGGCCATCGCATTCCTCCTGCACCTCCGAGGGATGGTGCCGTTTAGTGGAATGAACTGGAAGGAATTGTTGAAAGCTGCGCTGGTGGGAGCGCTATCGGGAGGCTTGAGCTACGAGGTCATGCGTACCGTGATGGTGAACGGAAGCCGTCGCGCTGATTTGCTCGCGTTAGCTTTGGGATCTCTAACCTGGGCAGCAGCAGTCGCCGCTGGATTGTGGCTGCTACGTTCGCAGCTTCCCGCAGACCTGCGTAGGAAGACGGCGGTTTCGTATCCGCGCGTTACCGAAGGTCAAGTGCAGGAAACGATGTCGGCCGGCACTGAACCGTAGCACCGGGGGCGAAGAATAGTGGCCGTCTCTACCAAACTTGGAACCAAAGAAAACGGACCTCGTATTGAGGTCCGTTTATAAAACGTTTCGAAGCAAGAGCAGATCGACTATGCCCGAGCCGCAACTGCTGGTTCCGGTGCCGCCACGCCTTTCGTGTCTTCCGACTTCGCTTCGACCTTGGCGCTAGGCGAACCTGCCTTGCGGATATCAATGCCGCCTTTGAAGAAAGCGCCATCCTCGATGGAAATACGCGCAGCCACAACGTCTCCGGTCAAAGAGCCGTCGCTGCGGATATCGACGCGGTCGCTGGCCGTGAGATTTCCACGTACCTTGCCGAGAACTACGATCTCGCGCGCGCTGATGTTAGCTGATACCACGCCATTGCGGCCGATCGTGACGCGATTACCAGAAAGGTTGATGGAACCTTCAACTCGTCCGTCGATGTACAAGGATTCGGAACCAGTGACTTCACCCTTGATTACGAGCGACTTGCCAATCGTGGCTTGGTCCGAAGTCGTTCCGGCGGTCGTAACCGGGCGCGGTACCGCCCCGGGCTCACTGGCATTCATCATCGGCGCAGGCGTTGCCATGGATGATGGGCTGCCGGTGGACGTGCTCGGACGCTCCGGCTCATTCGGCCGGCCTGGTGTCGCAGGTTGATTCGTGGGCTTCCACATTGTCGTCGAAATCCTTTCCTTGGTTCTTATGACTAAGGGATTCTAAGGCAAGGCCGCATTTCGGCTGCCAAACGAATTGTACTCCTCGATACCCCCGCCTGCTATGTGGAAATTTAGCTTTTATTGATTAAAACTCGTATTTTGGCCCAAATTTTGCCTTTTTGCGGCACTTCACGCTCAATTTATGTCCAGTTACGGCGCTTAATCGGCGCATCCTGTTATGAAAAGCCAGCCGTTTCTGGATGAGATTCGCGCCCATTCCGGGCCGCTAACCCTAGCGACTAAACCGTGGTCCTACCTTTGCGGGGTGCGCTATGCTCATCTCCATGACGCAGTCGAGGGACAAATAATCTCTAATGACTGGCACCCAAGCGGAGCTTTCTCCACCGACCCCCGCCTCAACCCAAAGGCTGGTTCTTGCTGGCCAACTTGCGTTTTTGCCGACCGGAATTCTTACTACTCTTCTCGGTCCCATGCTGCCTCTTTTGATCGCTCGCTGGGGAATGGATGACACGCAAGCCGGCAATTTGTTTCTAGTGCAATTCCTGGCATCGCTGGTTGGAGTACAACTGTCGGGCTTCCTGCTCTCACGTTACGGTTTTCGTCCGGCATTTCTTTCCGGTTTGCTCTTCATGGCATTGGGGGTTGGGACGCTTTATCTCGGCTCGCATATTAAGGGCCTGATGGCTGTCGCCGCGTACGGCTTGGGTCTCGGCCTGATCATCCCGACAGACAATCTTCTGATTGCAGAAATAAGTACTGGCACGGGTCTGAGATCCCGCTCGGGAGCGGTAAGCTTACTGAATTTTTTCTGGGGAATCGGAGCCGTGTTCTGCTCGCTGATGGTGGCATGGAGCGCTAGCCATCATGTTTTGCCGATTTTTCTGGGAGCCGTTGCGGCGTTCCTTGTTGCGATTGGCTTTTTAATGAGAAACCTACCCTTCCCCGCAGCTTCGAAAAAAGGCGAGTTTGCGTCTTCGTGGCGCGACTTGATGAAGCGCCCTGTTTTCTGGCTGTTTGCCACGGTCTTCTTTTTGTATCCCGGAGCAGAAACGGCGGTCGGAGGCTGGATCGGCTCCTACGTTTCGCGTTTAGGAACAAGCGGCATAGCTCTGGCGTCAATCATGCCTGCGATTTTTTGGGGCGCACTTACTTTCGGACGGGCGCTAGGGACGGCGTTTCTGCATCGTTTCTCGGAGCTTCGGGTTGCGCGCTTCGGATGCGCCGTCGGCGCGGCTGGTATTGGCCTGATTTTGTGGGCTCCGTCGTTGTCAGGAATCATCAGTGGCGTGCTCATCACGGGTCTAGGTTTCGCAACGCTCTATCCCATTTTCGTCTCGCGCCTCTCGCAAACGTTTGGCGTCGCGGCTCGCACTATCGGCGCGGCGATGTTCTCACTGGCGATGATTGGCCCAGCGGTAATTCCGTGGATGGTCGGCGTCATCTCGCACGCCTCGGGAAGTTTGCGCGCCGGGCTAGTCTTGCCGCTGGCAGCTACCGTGATTTTGTTTTTTGTGCACCTAGTCGAGTGGTGACGGAAATCAAACGCCCCCCGACATATCGGTGCACGTCGTTCAGTCGGCCATCAGAAACGAGAAGCCATCAAATAGGTATTGACGTTTTCCATCCTTGGGAACGGACTTGACCTTTCCCTGGCGAACCTGTTGTATCGCCTCCACCACGCGAGCTAAAACCGCAGGATCGGCCACCGGTTCATTGTGAGCTGGAAGCAAAAGTTTTAGCCGCGGAGCCATCGCCGCCATCTTACGAAGCGAAGTAACATAAGCATCCAGATCAGTTTCCGGACGATAGAGATAAATTGGCCCGGCGTAAAACGTGTCGCCGGTGAAAAGTAATCCGTTCTGGTCGTCGAGCAGAGCGATCGCATCAGGAGTGTGGCCTGGTGCGGCAATAACCTTCAACGACCGGCCTCCCAAATCGATGACTTCGCCGTCGTGCAGCCACTTCGAAATACGAAATGGCTTGGTGCGATATGTTTTGGGGTCGAATCCGACCGGTAGGGCCCCGCAGACTTGGTCTGGAGCAAGTTCGGCTTGAGCGTCTTCTTCAGAGCCCTTCGCGCTCGTACGAGTGAATTCGGTTGGCATGCCATACAACGTTGTGAAGCGCCAGTTATCTCCGACGTGATCATTGTGGGTATGGGAATTCAGCACAATGATCGGGAGTTTCGTCAGCTCTTTTGCAACCGCCTTAATGTTGCTGATTCCCATCCCAGTGTCGAAAAGGACTGCCCTGTCGCTCCCAGTGATCAGGTAAGAAATGACCTCTTCCGCCTGGTGCGGCTCGTAGAGCGCGAAAACTCCCGGGCGAACTCGATACACCTCAAACCAGGAATCTGAAATTCGAATGCGCTCAAGCTTTGCGTAGGCTGGTCGCGGCTCCGCTTTACACCAGTCCGGAATCTCGGCGAATGCGGAGGCAAGCAAACTCAAAGCCAGCAATAATTTGGTAGTGAAATGCATTCTTCGCCTCCAGCGTCTTGAGACCAGTAATTTTCTCGCTAGACCAGCCGATGTGGAGGTATTGTACGATGCTCTAGGTCGGTCGGCTCAACGCGGTGCTGCCCCTTAGCCCCGTTTCATGAGCCTTACAGACAACTTCGCTGGTTCCATCGCGCTCAATTCTCCTCAATTTGCCACTTATTCCGGTATATACTTTCTAATATTCTGACCGAGCCCCGCGACCTCCCGCGGAGGGCAAAGTCACCGACATCTCCTTTTTGCGGGCAATCATGGACGAATCGAAAAGCCGGATTCCTCCCCCAGGTCCGCGCCGCGGCGCTCCCGGCACTCGCACGCCTGTTAAAGGAGAAAGCTCGTCAGATCAATCCATTCTCTCGGACGAGACTTTACTAGGCATTCCAAATCCTGCGAGCGACTCGCCAACCATTATCGATGCGGGATTCCCGCTCCCCAACCGACCAGCGATTTCGCCTCCTCCTCAATTCTCCGGACAGTTTTCCAACGCCGCCGTCCTGCAGCTTGGCGAAGTGCTGAGCGACCGCTACGAAGTGCTGGAGTTGTTGGGAGAAGGCGGGATGGGCGCGGTCTACAAAGCTCAGGACCGTGAGTTGAATCGGCTCGTGGCGTTGAAAGTGATCCGTCCCGAACTTGCAGCCAGCCCAGCAATTCTCACTCGATTTAAGCAGGAACTCTTGCTCTCGCACCAGGTCACGCACAAGAACGTGATCCGCATATACGACCTTGGCGAATCCAAAGGCGTGAAGTTCATCACCATGGAGTACGTGCAAGGTGTCGACTTGCGCAGCCTGCTCCGGCAACATGGCAAATTTTCCCCGCCCGAAGCGGCTCAAATGATTCGCCAGGTTTGCGTCGCCCTCGAGGCTGCCCACGCCGTCGGCGTTCTTCACCGCGATCTGAAGCCGCAAAATATTATGCGAGACACGCATGACCGGATTTTGGTCATGGATTTCGGACTGGCTCGTTCTTTTTCGGACACGAGCGGCCTCACCGAAACGGGCATGCTGGTTGGCACCATGGAATACATGTCGCCTGAGCAAGCGATGGGTGCGCAGCTTGATCAGCGCTCTGACATTTTTGCTTTGGGATTGATTTTCTTTGAGCTACTCACCGCTAAGTCGCCCTATAAAGCCGAGACTGCGCTCGCCAGTCTCCTGAAGCGGAATCACGAACGAGCGATGACGGTGATCGAAATCGATCCCATCGTTCCCAAAGGTCTGAGCGATATTGTCAGCAAATGTCTGGAGCGCGATGTCGCGAACCGATATCAGAATGTCGCGGAAATACTCGCAGATCTCGACTCTTGGGAAGGGAAGCGGCCAGTCTCCGCCTCGACCCGCACAAGGGATAGTTTGCTCTCAGGCCGACAACTGAAGTATGCAGCAATTCCACTGGTGGCGATTGCGCTGGCCGGGGGAGTCTGGTTCCTGCGCGGAAAGCCGGCTTCGAATGGTGCGCCAACTCAGGTTGCCCTTGCGCCAACAACATCGCTTGCGATCATTCCTTTCCGGAACGCTTCTGGCGACGCAAGCCTCGATTGGCTAGGCTCTAGCGTTGCCGACATGCTGACGACGGATATCGGGCAATCGGCGAGTCTACGCACGGTTTCTCCTGGACGAGTCCACCAGATTCTCAATGATCTTCGCATTCCACGAAACACGCAGTTCGATGCCGCAACCTTGCACCAGATCGCGGATTCGAGCAATTCCGACACCGTGATCACCGGCCAATACGCAAGCTATGGCGATCAGATTCGGATCGAGGCGAGCTTGCAGGATCTTAAACACGATCGTCCACCGGTTCCGGTACGAATGGAAGCGTCGAATATCAAAGACGTTCCCGCCGCCATCGACCGCTTGGCCGACTTAATCAGGACGAATCTGTCGATCGCTCCCGATGCGGCGAAGGAACTTAAGGCGCAATCATTCCGTCCCAGCTCACAATCGCTGGAAGCGCTCCGCTTTTACGACGAAGGGCTTCAGTCTTTTCGTCAGGGCAACAACGTCGAGGCGTTGAAAAGTTTCCAATCGGCCGTCAAAGGGGATCCGGACTTCGCGCTTGCCTACTCGAAGCTGGGAGAAACATATGCCGCGCTCGGGCATGACACCGAAGGCGAGCAATCGGCCAAGCGGGCCGAAGATCTCAGTGCAAATCTGCCGGCGCGCGAGCGCGACTTAATCATCGCTACCCACGCGCGGCTTGCGAATGACCCACAGAAGGCAATTGAGTATTACCAGAAGATTGTTAAAGCTTCTCCGGACGACGCCGAAACGCAGGTCGCATTAGGTGATCTTTACGACTCGATCGGCAGTTACGACGAGGCGCGGCAATATTTCAATCACGCGCTCGAACGCGATCCGCAGTCTCCCGACGCTTTGCTCGCCATGGGGCGAATGCTGACGCGGCGTGGCGACCCCCAGGGAGGGCTCAAATATCTCAACACGGCGTACACGTTAGCCGTTCAGGGCGACAATAACGAGGCAAAGAAGTCGGGCAGTCTCTACGCCATGGGTACTGCCTACGAGCAATTGGGAAAGTTGCAGGACGCGCAGAGAAACCTGCAAGACTCGCTCCTCATCCGTCGCAAAATCGGCGACCAGCGCGGCACCGCAGCCAGTTTGAACGAGTTGGGCAACGTGACCGCGCAATTGGGCCAGCCCAAAGTCGCGGATGCAGATTTTCAGGAAGCCTTGAAAATACGTCGCGACATTGGCGACCGCCGCGGACTGGGCTCGACCCTGCTCGACTACGGCAATCTCGTCGACGATCGCGGAGATCATGATCAAGCCCTACGGCTCTATAAAGAATCCCTCCAGATTCAGCGCGACACAAATAATGAAAGCCGTCAGGCGATGTGCCTGAACAATATTGGCAGCGTCTATTTCTCCAGAGGAGAATACGAAGACGCGCTCACTTATTTCCAGCAGGCGCTCCAACTGCGGGAGAAGGCGAAAGCTCCGCGAGACATTGTCGATAGCGTAAATAACGTTGCGGAAACCGCCTCGATGATGGGCCACTACGACCAGGCGATTTCGCAATACATGCGCGCCCTCGAATTGCGGCGCAACATGGCGGACAAGCGCGGCGCCGCCATCGAATCCTACAGCATTGGAACTGTGTTCGGTTATCAGGGGCGCTACGGCGCGGCGATCAATTCCAAACTGGATGCCCTTAAAGCGTTTCAGGAAATAAAAGACGGCACTTTCTGGATGGCCGAGATCTTGAGCGGCTACGGCAATGCTCTGACCGTTGCCGGGCGAGGGGACGAGGCTAAGCCCTACCTTGATCAAGCGCTGAGCCTCGCTCGTGACCTGAAAAACAATGGGTTGGTTGCGCAGTCGCTCAACTTTCAGGGCGATGCGATGTTCTACAAGGGCGATCTCAAATCATCGCGACCTCTCTACGAACAGGAATTGAAGGCAGCGTCAGACGCGAAAGAACCAGATAAAGTTTTGATCGCTCAAGTGAATTTGGCTAGGCAAACGCTGCGCGAAGGCCACGCCCCGGCCGCCCTGAAAAGTTTGCGTACTCTGGTAAGCGAAGCCAGGCGCAAGGGCCTACAGTATCGTTCGATCGAGTGTTCGATTTATGCCGCAGAAGCGTTAATGAAAACCAGGAAGGCTCCAGAAGCCCGCCAGGAGTTAGAGCGCTCGCTGCTGGAATCAGAAAAGCTTGGGCTGAATCCTCTCAGCCTTCAGGCTCACTATCTCTGGGCCACATTGCTGCGTGAGTCTGGAAACAACACCGAAGCCAAGGACCATTACCGCCGCGTGCTGTTGTTGCTGAACGCAATGGCAAAGGATCAGGGTGCCGAAAAAACTTTGGATCGTCCCGACCTCGCGAACATGGCGAGCGATGCCAAGCGCTGGCTGCAGAGCTCCTGACTATTCAGATTATCCTGAAATTATTCAAGTCTGCCGCAAAAAAAAATGCAGGTCCGAAGACCTGCATTTATAATCCGCATCTGAAACTATCCGCAATGCTATTTATTTGAATTGGAATACGGCGATGTGGTTGATGCCATCCAACAGATTGACTTGGATTGTCCTGCAGCCAGTCCAACCTTTTGTGGTCTTCCAGTTGAATTGGTAGTTTCCTCCGCCTAGGTTTTGCAGCCCGGAGTTACCTGGCGCATCGGCTGGCACTTCCGGACCAAAAGATGTATCCCCGTCCACGGAGCATGAACTTGGATAATCCTGGATCGCCACTGACCCTGGTAAGCACGAAGCCGTATTAGCTGCCGTGCACAAGGTTAGATTGGTAACCGGCGCGCCGCCTTGGGTCAATATGCTGAAGGAGAGCGGGACGGCTTGACCAGCCTTGACTGGATTCACTTTGGTGTTGCTCACGGGCGCGTTGAATCCGATGAAGTTGCTCACGGTGCTTGTAATTCCAGGTGTATCCTGCGTTGCCACCCAGCATGATGGCGTCCCGCCACTCGTTCCTTTAGTCGTGGGATCGATCCTGGTAACGAAGAAGGCATCGATCTGGTTGGCAAACGTTCCAACCAATGCATTGCCGCTCAACGTGCAGGTATCGCTACCCGGGTTGTGATATTTGCCGAGGCCTGGGCGGGAGATTGTCGTTCCCAGTTGCACATCATAACTGGTCGAGAACTCCGCGTCGTACGATCCGCCGCAATCTGGTCCGGTGCAAACCAAGCTGAAATCCCAGCAGGTGTTACCGGCATTTGCGTAGGGAATACACTTCGCCGAGCCCCCAGAAAAATTCACCAAAGTTCCTGCGGGTATCGAAGTTGCCGTGACCGACAAGACGTTACCGTTCTGTGTGGTATTAGCAGGAGTGGACTTGAAATTGAAGGCGCCAAAAGGGAATACCGTGGTTTGCCCCGGAGGCGTGGGTTTGGTGATCGTCACGCTGTGCGGGGTGAACATCCAGCTCAGAATATCCCCGTTTTCGGTGTAGCTTCCGGTCCCGCCGGTAAAGCCTACATAGGCAGTTCCTCCCGAACCCAGCTGAAGTTGACTCGCAAGGTCTAAGAAGATGCCGCCCGGAAACAAATCCTGGTTGTCGATCGAAACGTGCAGCCTCGGGGAACACTCTTGACCGCTAGCGCATGCTTCGTAGTCGACAGTCACGGTGTGCGGGGCACCATCCGCAAGAGTGATCGCCGGGTTTGGCGGAAACAGGCTGACCAAGGCTTTGCCTGCGCCATTAGGAAGTGTGCACGAGGTGAATGCGGCGGCACCTTCAAAGGCGGGATTGAAATTCGCGTCAACATTCTGATGAAACTCATTGTTTGATCCAGGGGGCACATTTGGAGAGCCAAGCTGCTGATAGTTGTAGCCGCAGTTCTGCACCGCGACGTGATTGGCGTCTGGGTCCCACCCGTTGGTGTAGCTATCAAACTCGATGGCTAAGCTGTTCTGCAAACCGTTGACCACTGCCCCGCTGCTATCGGTACCTTGCCCATAGCCCATGGCCCCACCCGTGCCGCCGAGAGCGGCGAGCGGCGAGGGCGCATTTTGAATGACGAAGGCGATGCCGTCTGCCGGTATGGGTTGACCGGGTGTCAATTGAAAAGTAAAGGTTGAGGTGAAGCCGCCCGCGATCGGTTGAGGAGTCTTGAACCATGCCGATCCCGCCTGCCCTTGCACACCAGGGCCGATGGTCGTGAGCCGCAGCACTTGCTGATTGCTCTGCGCGGCGACGCCGTTGAATTGCAGATTTGAAATGTTGCTGAAATCGTTGAATGTGATCTGCGCCAGCGACGACGAGGCGAAGACGATGATCGAAACGCAGAGAACGAGCAATCGGACAATATTGCCTACCGAGAGACGGAACTTCATAGAGCGCTCCTTGAAAGAACTTCTTGCAATCTGGGATATCTAAAGAGGGGGAGGGTAAAGTTTTAAGCGGCCGTAAAGCCGGCAGATCGCGCGTCAGTAAACCCATCTGTCGCGAAATCTGATGTCGCGGAATTATAGGCTGGGGGGTACGAGGCGTCAATCAAATCTTCGTGGCCTTATGGCTAGAGCAGACCTAAGGTGATCATCGCTTCTGTTCGGCGAGAATTCCGAAGTACGTACCGATCGGATTTGAGCGGTTTTCCTGCCTTTCCATGGGTCAGATCATGGTTCAAATCGCGCGCGACTGGCCTATGGCTCACGCAACTTCACTCTCGACCATTTCAGGAACTTACCGGGAAGGTTCGGCAAAGAAACTCAGCCGATTTTCTTTCAAATAGTCGAGCTTTTGCTGTAAGTGGGTCCGTTTCGGGTCCGGAAAAAGAACGAAGTTCGTGCTTTGATCACAATATTGAATGTTTCCGGTCCGGATGTAGCAATCGGCCCAATGGCGCTTTCCGTCGGAAAACCAATGAATTTCCCACCAAGGTTTATACAAAGAGCCAGGCAAGAGCAGGAACACCCAGAATACAAGTACGAGATTTCGCTTGCCAAGCCATGACTTCGACAACAGAAAAAAATATAGGGCGAGAAACGATGGGATGAGCAGGGTTGAGTAGCGGGAGGCAAAGGCCGCATTCAGCCCCATGCAGAGACGTCCCACTGAGGCATTCGAAGTAAATAGCAGGGTGAAACTTAGGAGAATCGCGCCGATCAGTCGGGCCGGCTGCGGACACCTGATTAAGCGAAAGACATTAAAGCCCAACACTACAAGCACGATCACGAGGACGAGCGCACCGAAGATTTCCACTCCCATCATTAACAGGAAAGGCCTTGGAATCAAGAATGAGGAGAACATCAGGGACATGAAGCGAGGATATTGCAATAAGTTTGAAAAACTAAACTGGAAACAACCCACGCCGGGACGGAATTCATAATGAATGAAGAAGGAACCGAAAGAGGCGGCAGCCACTATAAAACCAGCCAAGGCCTGGCCGAAGGGGACAGTGGTCAGATGTTGTCGGCTCCAATAGCATTCGAGCAGGAACACGCCCAAGGTGATGGGGCCCATGAAGAGGCCATAACCGGTGTAAATCAGCACGAAATTGAGAGCCAAAACCACGGAGTATCTCGTTATACTGTTGCGTCGAACGAGAGCGAGGCAATAGAGGATTATCAAAAGCAATGGAATGCCGGCGTAGGAAGGATCGGGAGTGTTAAATAGCATTTCCCATTGAGCGAGGGTTAAAAAGGTCACGGGGATGGCGACATCCGAGTACGCAAGGGGACCATACAATTTGCACTTTAGGCGCAAGGTAAGCAACATTGCGGCGAAAAGGCATGCGCCGATAAAAAATGGATCGACGCGCGCGTCCCAGTTGGTTAATGGGTAGAGAAACTTGTCAACGAAAAGACCGATTCCATCACGCTGAATTCCTAATTGCATGAAAAAAAGATTTTTAAAACTCGCTTGGTGGTGAAAGAAAGGACCGAGAAAGTCCCATTGATCCATGAAGAACACGTTGACTGAAGACCTTCGAATGATCAGAAATAATCGCGAACTCGATATCAAGATGGCTGCAGCAACTACAACCTTAGGGCCGATGCCAGGGCGGTTTGCCTGCGCGTCCTGATTCAATGGTTGTATTGCAAGATTTTCTATAGGGGGCATGGTTTGAAATATGTCGGACTAACTTATATCGGCTGTCCAGAATACGTCGCAATTTGTACGAGATTGTCGCGCTGTTTCATTGGGCGAGAGGTTGCGCGAACAAATTAAGGTGATTCCGTCTCAGATAGTCGGTCCGTTACAGGTTTATCCGTTTCGGATCCAGGAATATTACAAAATTCGCACTCTCATCACAATAGTGCAAATCGCCTGTCCGGGCGTGGCAGTCAGCCCATCGGTGCTTGCCATCGCGATATAGGGTAAAAACGCGTAACGCAGCCAGGCAACACAACATCAGCACAAAGTACCGCTCATTGACCCGAGACGATGGAAAGTCAGCATCGTATCAGGGGTATTAAGCTCGCTCGGATAGTTAGTTTGCAAAATCATCCTCTCCGTCGTTTTGGCGGGTTTGCTATTCCAATTCGTATTGCTGGATCCTTGATCGCTGCCCGGACAGAAGCTTAGCTTTCTTCGTAAAAGTACAAAAGATGTGGACTGGGAGAGTGTTGGTGATTACTTTCTCCATGAGTATAGCTTGCCTCGATTCAATGACCACGGTGACAGCTCGACTGCGCGGCCTGTGGAACGCTTCAGTGTGTGCGGATGCGCGGATAGACTTTAATATCCAAAGCGTCGCTGGTTGCTGTTGCATCTGTTCAGTGCCGAAGTTTTCTCTCGAGAGGTGCCCTTTTTAGCTGGAGAATACACAAGGCGGTATCCGTCCCATGAACCTTCTACGTGAACGAACTGGTAAGTTTTGCGAACGATTTGGCCTGCGTGTGCCCATCCTACTGGCGCCCATGGCTGGAGCATGTCCCGTATCGCTTTCGATTGCCGTGGCCGAGGCCGGCGGTATGGGTTCGTGCGGCGCCCTATTGATGCAACCGAACGAAATACTACAGTGGGCTTCGGAGTTCCGCCGCGGTACAGCCGGTCGATTTCAACTGAACCTCTGGATTCCCGATCCGCCTCCGCAACGCGATCAACAGCGCGAGCGGCTCGTACGCGAGTTCCTGGGCCAATGGGGTCCGCCGGTTCCGGATGATGCGGGCGACGCCACCCCTCCGGACTTTTCCGAGCAGTGCAAGGCGCTCCTCAACGCAAATCCCCAGGCTGTCTCATCCGTAATGGGATTGTATCCAGACACATTTGTCAGAGAGCTAAAGCAGCGAGGCATATTCTGGTTCGCGAACGTGTCCACTGTGACGGAGGCGACTAAAGCCGAAGCCGCAGGTGCGGATGTCGTTGTCGTGCAAGGGATGGAAGCCGGTGGGCATCGCGGCTGCTTCGACGCCCAGGAAGCCGAGCGCCAGCAGGTTGGACTAGCCGCATTGGTCCCGGCAGTTGTCGACGCCGTGCGCATTCCAGTTGTGGCGACCGGAGGCATTGCCGATGAACGCGGAGTAGCGGCGGCCCTCGCGCTTGGCGCAAGCGCAGTTCAGATCGGCACTGGATTTCTCCGCTGTCCCGAAGCCCGGCTTAATCCAGCATGGGCGAGTGCGCTTGCGACAGCCGCCCCCGAAGACACTGTAGTGAGTCGCGTCTTCAGTGGTCGAGCCGGTCGCAGCCTCTTTACGGACTATGTGCGTGCAGCCACGGCTCCAGATGCACCCGCTCCTGCGCCATATCCAGTCCAGCGCGGGTTCACCGCGCGTATGCGCGCCGACGCAAACAAGTTAGAAAACGTTCAGCGCATGCAAGCGTGGGCAGGCCAATCGGCGCGACTTGCGAGAGCGGAGCCCGCGGCGGAAGTCGTGCGCAGGCTCTGGGACGGTGCTCAGGTTCTTCTCAACTGGCAAAATTCCAGATCCAAATAGCCAGCAGACCGAACTACGGGCGACCTTGCGGATCATAGGATTCTCCCTGCAGACTCTGACCTCGCACCGTGTTGGGAACCTGATACGGCGGGTTCATTATTATCGGTGGGGACCGGCCGGGTGAGTTTGATTCAACTTATTGATAATCTCCTCACTGGGGTTGCCGCCTTTACAGGCAGGATGCCCGAAACCGCTGCTACTTACACCGTTTTGGATATCGAAAATCAGGTTGTCACTGGGACCCGGCGCGACCCCCATTGGCACGGCGCTGAGTCCTAAAGCTTTTCGCGTCTTCCAGGCAATTACATGGTCGGCGCAAGAGGTGTCACCGCTTACCCCCAGGCCGCCAATGATCTTTCCATTTTTGTCATACAAGGCGAGCCCTCCACCGAAAACTATGACACCTCCGATTGGCTTTCCGACAAGTGGGTCATCGGGCTGGCCGAACTTTTGTGGATCACCGGAGAAAGCGGAATTCGGATTCGGACCACTCACGATGCTGTAAAGAGAGTTGCCCGGCTGAGCAGACGCATAAATGTTGCCGCTCGACATGGCAAAATTGTCGGTGCTGAAGGCATTGGCCGTATTCGCTTTCTCGGCGGAAATGAGCCGGCTGCCAGGCCATTCCGCGCCTCGGTTGGGGCCCGTAAACACGACAGCGCAAACGACGCCGTCGCGATTTACTACTGCGCCCCATTCCTGATTCCCCAGTCCGCCGTTCGCTCCCTTGCCCTCTTTGACAGCGCTGGTCAGAGCCGCTTTAAGCTTGTTGTAGTCCGGAACCTTCGAACAATCCTGGGGGTTCTGCGCAAAGGACAGCGCCGAAAAGCCTACGCACAAAAGGAAGGCAACGAGCCTGGGTAAAGATATTATGAGCTGCATAGCGATCTCCTGTTTCGATTCATCTTAGGGTGTACAAATAGGCGGCGATGTCCCGGCTATCCTGCTCAGTAACTCCCATTTCCGGCATTGCGGTATGAGGTTCCACGTGTCGGGGATGCGCAATCCAGAGCATGAGATTGTCGGGAGTATTTGGGAGCTCTCCAGCAATGTAGTAGCGTTGGCCAATACCATCCAGCGGAGGGCCGATGAGACCGCGAGCCCCGGGTACACCGGAAATTTCGTGGCAGTTATTGCAGCCATACTTGCGAATTTCTGTTCGACCTAAGCGAGCATTTCCGCCGCCGGTGAGCGTTGCCGCCTGCTCGGCTTCTCTGCGGCTTGGTCGATCACATGCGATCGACATCAATAGAAGAACGGCGGAGAACACGAGCGGCATCGTTTTCATTCGACCGCTCCTCCTGACAATCGGCCCAGTTCTGCCATGCGTGTGTATTGCCATCGGGTTTGAGATTCTTGAAGCCATTTGATCAGCAGGATCAGCGCAACGATCAGCAACAAGGTCCCGGCAGGAATCCACATGATCAGTCCACCAATCTGTTGATCTTCGAGCGCGCTGAGATGCCACGCCGGAGCAGTCACTGCGTAGGACGAATACCAGGGGCGCGGCGCAAACGTGAGCAACGCTCCGAGGACGCTCGTGTGCAGAATCGTCGTGAAGATATAGACGATTCCGCCGCCATAACCAAGAGCGCGACTTCGATTCGCCACGGGCCACCAGAAAATCATTCCCGTCATCAGGAAAGTCGTATGTTGAGCCGCGTGAATCCAGTCATTGCGCAGAGTCTGGTCGAATAACCAGGGAACATGCCAAATCCACAATGCGAGTCCGGATACCAGCCACGCCGAAAGGGGGGCCGAAGCGAAGGCCCAGCTTTTCTTGAAGGGTCGAAAACGTCCCACGCTCGCGACCGCCTCGCGCCATGCCGGGGGCAATGCCCACAGAAATGTAAGCAGCGGCCGCCCGAGTACGATCAACGGGGCTGAGATCAGCATCAGAATCTCGTGCTGCGTCATGTGCACCCAAAACAGTTGCTCCCCAAGTTCGTGAAGTGGAGAATCCAGGGCAATGACCAGCGAAATCCAGCCCATTGCGAAACAGAGTGTCGGCCAAGGAAACGTTCGTCGACTGCCGGTCCGCCGTATCAACCTTGTTATGCCGAGTACGTAAAGGCTCGCCATCAGCAACAGTGGAGCGACGATTAGAGGCGGCCAGGTCCACTGGCCGAACGGCCCACTGCCGGTTGTAGTTTGGGATCGAGCAAGCGTCGACGTGATGATGGCAACTATGCCCAACGCCGCGATTTTGCGACATACTCGATACATTTCAGTCACACGGACTAAGAATCCAGCGCGGCACCGAGCCAGCAATAACGACTACTACAAATGAAAGACTGAACGCCATCCCCATAAGCGCCTGAAAATGCGCACGATCGAACGGGCTGCCGCCTTCTTCAGATGTAGTACCGGGAAAGCGTCTAAACTCCACTAACCCCGCTCCAAAACCAGTCAAAGCAATGGCGAGACAGACGAAGCTGATCACGTGCAGCAGATAATGATGGCCGGTTGAACAACTGTGCTGTTCGAGCACGTAGCTGAAACCGAGGTCGAAGGTCCACGCCGCAAAACCCGCAATCAGACTCCACCACAGCCCGAGTGGTGTTCGCCCAGCCTCAATCTGCTGTTCTGACCTCGCCATGAGCCTCCTTAAAGAAATCGAGTTGTCCCATAGATCAACACATCAACCATCAAACCGGTGATCACTACGAAGTACCAATAATCGGAATTGATCGCGGCATCGGCAAGTCGCGTTCCCTCCATCTTTGGAGTGAACGAGATAAGAAGTAGCACTATCGTCTCGATCAACTCCGTCAACAGATGACCCGAATGAATTCCAATCAGAACCCATACGGTGGATGAATACGCATCGTCAGTCCATCGACAATTCAACGTCGTGAACTCGAAAGCCCGCAATAGTGTGGCCGCGAGCGCGAACAACGCGAGAAAAAGAAGGCCATTTCTGACCGCGCGGCGATCACCTTCCGGAGCGCGCTTCCTCACGAGCCAAGCAGGAATAATGCTCACGAGAAAGATTGCAGCATTGGCTGCTCCATACCTCAAAGCTGGCGGCAAATGTCCGGGAGGCCATTCCGTCGAGCGGGTTCGCAGATAGAAATACGTTGCGAACATCAGGGCAAACATCATGCCCTCGATAGCCATATAAAAGACGTTTGCGAGCCATGTCGTGTTGCGATGGCCAAAAGCTACACTTGGCAGAGCGGAAACATCGAGCGTCAGCGGGGTCCGAATTGGCTCGTTTAGCGAAGCCATGATTCACCAGTCGGTAGGGGTGTCGGCGATTCTCCGCGAGGCCAAAGCCATCCGATTAGCGTGGCTATGACTGGTACCGCCCCGATAGGAACTGCCCACGCGGTAAAGATCGATCCCACGAATGCAGCGGAAACGGAAAGTGCAGTCAAGAATGGCCAGATGCTCGGACCTGGGTCTTCGTCTTTATGCTGGGGCTCCGCATCCAGACTGTGCGTTACAAGGGTCTCGCGTATGTCATCACGAAGGCCGACCACAATGGCTTGATCCGGCGGATCCTCCCACAAAGGATCCCGGCCACTCACCGTCGGAACATGAAGAAAATTGTACGGAGGCGGCGGAGAAGACATCGACCATTCGAGGCCAGCGTCCCCCCATGGGTTGTTGCCAGCGATTGCACCAACTCGCATGCTATGGAAGACGTTGGCCAAAAATACAAGTAAACCAGCGGTCATGAAAACTACGCCACTTGACGCGAGAACATTCAACCCCTGCCAATGCATATCCGGGCTATACGTATAAATGCGGCGGGTCATCCCTCTCAATCCGAGGAAATGGAGCGTGAAGAAAGTGATATTGAAGCCGATAAAAAAAAGCCAGAAATGCCACTTGCCCAATGTCTCACTCGGCATCCGCCCAGCCATTTTTGGGAACCAGAAATAAATGCCCGCGAACATGGGGAAAAGGGCCCCGCCAATCAGGACGTAGTGAAAGTGTGCGACCACAAAGTAAGTGTCGTGAACCTGCAGATCTACCGGCACTGAAGCAAGCATCACTCCCGACAGCCCACCGATCAAAAAAACGAAGAAAAAACCGAAGCACCAAAGCATCGGTAAGCGAAGCTGCAGCCGTCCATACCAGATCGTTGCTACCCAGCAGAAAAACTGTGTCCCCGTGGGAATGACAATCATGAGGCTCGCCGCCGTGAAGAAGCTTTCGCTCAACTGTGGCAACCCCGTCGCAAACATGTGGTGCACCCAGACGCTGAACCCAAGAAATCCTGTGGCCACCACCGAGACCACGATTGGCGTGTATCCAAAAATACGACGTCGCGAGAAGCATTCCACCAACGTCGATATGATGGCGGCTCCGGGAAGAAAAATGATGTAAACCTCGGGGTGACCGAAGAACCAAAATAGATGCTGATAAAGCAGAACATCTCCACCCTCGGCAGGATTAAAAAAGTGCGTTCCTACTAATCGATCAAGGAGCAGCAGACCGCTCGCTATCATGACCGCTGGCATGGCGAATATAACGGCCATCGAGATCACCAGTTTTTCCCAGAGCAAGATGGGCATGCGGTTGAGAGTCATTCCTGGAGCGCGGTAGCGCAAGATCGTAGTCGCGATGCAGATGGCAACTCCGAGTGCTGAGACCTCGGTGAAGGTGATCATCTGCGACCAGATGTCGGCGCGATGCCCGGGAGAATACGAAGGTCCGGAAAGGGGCACGTACGCGAACCAACCAACATCGGGCCCCGTATTCGTGAGAAAACCGCCCCAAAGAACGAGAGCGCCACCTACATAAAGGTAGTAGCAGAAGGCATTCAAACGCGGAAAAGCGATGTTGCGGGCCCCGCACATCAGGGGGACGACGTACACACCAAATCCCTGAAACATCAGGGGCACGGCAAATAAGAAAATCATTGTGCTGCCGTGCATAGTGAAGACCTGGTTGTAGAGATCGGGACCCATCAAGGAATTTTCTGGACGGATCAGCTGTAGCCGAATCATGGCCGCCAACATTCCGCCCAATAAAAAGAAGATGAAGGCGGTTACCATGAAGCGGATACCAATATCGGTGTGATGAGTGTTGCAAAACCACCCCCAAAAGCCTCCCGGCTGGCGCCAGGTGCGAGCGAGACGAAGGGCTAGTTCGGATTGCCCCGTATCTTGATCATTCGCGACGATGGATTCTGCAACAGCCAATTGTTGCTCCTTAATGAAGGGCCTGCAAATATGCAACTACTGCTTGAAGATCGTCGGGCGACAGCGGGTTGGGCGACATCTGAGTTCCGGGCTTAATTCGTTGCGGGTCAACTATCCAACCCGCTAGCGCACCCGCAGTGTTAGGTAGCGTCTCAGAGGCAATCATGTTTCGGCTGGCCACATGCGTGAGGTCCGGACCGAATCGCGACCCCGCATCCGTGCCACGAATCGTATGGCACATCAGACACGCATGAGTGAGAAACACTTCGCGCCCTCGAATCGCTTCCGAGGTCGACGGCTCAGCGGCGTTTTTCAACTGTTGTTGCTGCCACGCCTGAAACTCATCGACGGACTCCGCAATGATCGAAAATCCCATATGCGCATGCTGCAAACCACAAAACTCAGCGCACTGTCCGTGATAGATTCCGGGCTGATCTATCTCAAACCAGAAAGCCGATGAATATCCTGGCAGCAAATCGCGCTTGCCAGTAACGTTCGGCGCCCAAAAACTATGAATTACGTCTTTTGAATTGGTCAGAATGACAATCGGACTGCCCACAGGAACATGAATCTCATTTGCGGTTGTGACCGTCTGGTCCGCCTGTGAATTTGGGTAGCTAACCTCCCACCACCACTGGTGGCCAGTGACTTGAATGGTGACTGGATTCTTCGAGGTTAGCCCTTCAACTCGTTTGCCTGTGACCACGCTCAACACCAGAACGACGAACAAGGTGGCGACGGTGATAGCCATAGCGGAGCCCACCGCCCAACCCGCTCGGTGGTCTGCTTCTTCGTCTTTTTCAACAATTGGGAGCGGACCGCTTGCTACGACTCGTGCCTTCGCTCCGGCGCCGGCAAAAGCGGCGATCATGAGCACAAACACCGCAAAAAGAATCCAGAATATGAACCAGTACAGCCATTCAATATGGCCGGCTTGAGGGGCCGCAGGGTGTAACACGTGGTGGCGACCCGGGTCAAGAACCTTAGCCTGAGCCAGCACGTGGGAGGCAACCAGACTCAGTGCAGCGGTCACTTTGGCTGCTCCGGGACGCCGGTAATCCCGGTCGGCGTTTGTTTGGGTGTAGAAGATTCTGCGGGCTTGATATTCATCTCGTCGGTCCGGTTCGGAGACACACCCTTCGGTAGCAGCCCAGCCATCGATCGGACATACGCCGCGATTTCCCACGCTTGGTATTCGGGGATCCGGTTACGAAAAGACGGCATGCCGTTCGGCCGCCCTTGCATGATGGTCGCAAAGATATTTCCCGGTTCACTCCCGTAGATCCAGTTGCTATCCATCAAAGGAGGGCCTATTCCCCCACCGCCGTGCGCGTGACAACCCACGCAGTTGTAGGCCTCGAAAAGTTTTTGACCCTCGGATACCGAGTAAGCGCTCTCCTGATACATATTTGAACTTGGTGGCGTCGGGATTAGATTCGCTCCAGGATTCAGGCCGCTAATCTGAACGGTGTTGAGCGTGTTACTTGCAGACGGAGGTTGACGCAAGATCCGGTCTTCGCGGCTGCACGAGCCGAGCACCGTTATGGCGCTTAGCACAACCATGAGTTGAAGGCGGACTTGCATCACTGTGCGACCCCGTGGGCATTTTCCCGAGAATCAAGCGGCAACTGCGGAACCCCAAAGTCATCGAGAATGGCGCGGATATCTGCTCGACGATTCTGAAGGATTTGCTCTAACTGATCTCGCAGTGCAAAATCGCCTTTTCGGACACCCATTGAAATTTCAAACGTGAAAGGCAGACCAGGTGGATCGACCTCAGGTTCAACAGGAGTGACTCGGAGATTGTGGCCAAACTCTTTGGCGAAGTAACCGCAAGAGGTCCCCACACTATGGCGAAGTCGACCTTTTGATCAGCCACCGCACGAACGATCGAGTCGGCACCGTCGCCGATCGTGTCAAAGCCTACAATCGCACTTTGCAATCCTCGCCGCGCAAGCGCCTCTCCGGGGGGAGCGTATTGCTCATCTAGAACTTGCACCCCGATTTTCGAACTAATTTTCGAACTATTTTTCGAACTATTTCTCGAACCATGCTGCGCGAGAGAATTTAGCGATGGAACAGACTCCCTTTGCCGGGATACAAACACGTAGCTAGACCGGTAGTAAGGGCTTGTGGTGAGAACCGTGCGATAGTTCGTGGGGATGCCAATGAGCAAATCACATTGCGCCTTATCCAGGTATTCTCGAACGAATCCGCGACCCATTCTTTGCCAGATGAAGGTG
The DNA here is from genome assembly GCA_025361625.1 of Acidobacteriaceae bacterium. Taxonomy (GTDB): domain Bacteria; phylum Acidobacteriota; class Terriglobia; order Terriglobales; family Acidobacteriaceae; genus Acidiflorens. Next base: position 6,090 of record JANYKL010000191.1, on the reverse strand, counting down.
GGACGAGCGCCTAGATCCCGCGCCACAAGGGCGGCGATGCGGTTCTCAAAACCAGTTTGCTCTCGACTCGAAAATGGCATGTTGTTGGGGTCGGCGCACACCCGCAACTCGCGCGTCTGCGCGTTCACTTCAGCCCCGACAATTAGCGACGCCAAACCCACCACGAACTTAAGGCAGGGCGAATACATAAAGCATCCCCCCTTTGTTCGTGTACTTAGGTAGATCCTTCATGGCCGCAGCGAATCCCAGAGCCGCAGACTCATCGCGAGCGTCCAGACCCCCGGCCACAATCGCGCCTGCCCAACCGCCTACACCCGACAATATGGCGACGTATTGTTTCCCATCCGGTCCCTTGTATGTCGTGGGTTGGCCAATAATTCCCGAGCCGGTTTTAAATTGCCACAGAAGGGTTCCGCTATGGGCGTCGACGGCTTTGAACCATCCGTCCAGCGTTCCGTAAAATACAATATCGCCGGCCGTCGCGAGCGCTCCGCTCCATACCGGAAAATGATCGGGAAGCGTCCACACGACTTTCCCTTCAACTGGGTCCCATGCGGTGAATTCGCCGCCGTATCCTCCAGGAGCGTCGTACATGCGGACATTTGCTCCGACATATGGAGTGCCCGCGATATAGTTCGGAGTGAGATCCTCTTCATCCATACACAGATGGTTGTGCGGGATATAAATCAATCCAGTCCGTGGAGAAAACGCGGACGGCTGCCAGTCCTTCGCTCCGGGTGATGCAGGACACAATCCTCGCACCACTTTTCCCGTGATCGGCTTCTTCTCTTCCACATACTGAAGCTGGCCGGTCTTCAGATCCACACCCCGGCTGGTCGTTATGGGTGCGAAGACGCTGGCAGACAAGACTTCTCCCGTCGTGCGATCCATCACGTATACATAGCCGTTACGATCCGGATGTACCAGAACTTTGCGGGTTTGTCCGTGGATCGGAAGGTCAAGAAGGATGTTTTCGTTGACCGCGTCATAGTCATAGAGATCGTGGGGGCTGAACTGGTAATACCAAACCGCTTCTCCCGTGTCCGGATCGCGCGCGAAAATGCCGGAGCTAAATTTGTTATCGCCCGGGCGAGCTTCCGCGTCCCAGGGCCCGGCGTTCGCCGTGCCGTAATAAATTAGATTTAATTGCGGGTCGTACGAAATCCATCCCCACACGCCACCGCCGCCAATTTTCCACGCGTCAGGCGGCCAGCTCTTCACACCTAAATCCTGGCCTCGATCCTGCGGATAAAACGGTTTGAAACGTGGGCCGATCAGCACATCCTTATCAGGCCCTGAGGTGTAGGCTCTCCAAGCAATTTTTCCGGTCTTTCCATCAAGCGCTGTCAGCCAACCACGAATACCAAATTCACCCCCACTGTTGCCTACGAGAACTTTTCCTTTGACGACAAGGGGCGCCATAGTCATGCTCTCGCCTTTATTAATATCTCCGACCCAACGTTTTCCAGACTTCGCGACCGCTGGCTGCGTCTACAGCAACGGTCTGATTGTCCAGCGTGTTGTAATAAATTTTGCCATCGGCATAGGCAGCGCCTCTGTTAACGACGTCACAGCATGCCACGCCTTGCGACGCTGGCGTCGGCACCGCCTCGTACACCCACTTCATCGGAGCGCCAGGTTTAGAAAGGTCGAGAGCGTAAAGATTGTTCGGGAAGGGCGTGACAATGTACATCGTGCTGCCAATAACAAGGGGCGCAGCCTCATGCCCGCGTGTCATGCCCGTGGAAAATGTGAACGCCAACTTTAGATCCTTGGCATTCTTGGCGTTTATCTGATCAAGCGCACTGTAACGTGTGCTCGCGTAATCTTTTGCGGGTCGAATCCACTGCCCATCGTCGACTTCGAGTTGACCCTGGTAGGGACGAGGCTGGTAGTTTCGCTCGACCGTTGGCTGCTGCATCAAACCGCTTTGAGCGACTGCAGTGCAGGTGAGGAGACCGCCTAATTGGATGAGGAAAATTACCAGGGATGAACAAGACTTTTGGTAGATCGGCAACGATGGTTTGGAGGCACCTTTCATTATCAGCACGACTACCTATCGCTGTTTCAACGTCGCTCTGATGCGAGACCTTTGTCAAAAGTTGGATTAACCTTTCTAGCTTGCTTGCCCTATAGCAAAAGGCTCCTTATAGCGAGGATTCCAAACTATCGATACCGGGTATCAGATATTCCGGTCGCCCTCGGTATTTCGAAAGACAAATTCAGCACAAGCCAGTCGTCGTTCCTCCACTTTTTGATGTTGGTTTTCGGCGCGATCAATGAGTTTGTCGAAATCAAAGCCGTGCAAGCGTGTATCGGAGGGCGCAACCTTCGCCATCGCGCGCCATAGTGCCCATTTGCCATGGATTCCTATGGCTAAAAACTCCAGCGCTTCAAATGTCCCGAGTCCGTCAGCGGAGCCATGCTTGAGTTTCAAGCGGCTGACTTTTTCGGCGAGCCAAGCGCCCCACTCTTTCATGCCGCCGGAACCGCCTCCCGCACGTTCCGCTAACCTTGCAAGCACCTCGCGGTCCGCCTCAACTTCAGCCAACATTTCCGCCGCAAACCTACCAAGCGGTTTTCCGGTGAAATGTTCGCGCATACCCTTGAGCAGTTCAATTGCATGGAGCGCACCAGCAAGGTGATCCTGTAGGTAGGTTGTAAGAGCGTCGCTTTTCATCGAGAATTCTCCACCTGGCGGATTCCACATTGATTCGACTGCGGGCCGGATCCAAATGGCAGTTACGGTGCGTCCATTCTTCCACGCGGAAACGGCTGGAATCCCCAACATTTCCCCGGCTTCTGGAATCTTCTTCTCTTAATGTCCGCACCATTAACCATCAACTGGCTTTGGGCCGTGCCATCTTCTCGTGCATCGCGCCCTTCACGCGTCCCGGAGTGACGTTCGCGAGCATGCCTTCTACCTTCGTTTTTGCCGACGCTGCGTAAACATGATCTTTTCCCGACAACAACGCTTCGATACCCTGATGCGCCACATCGTCGGGCTGAGATTCGGTTTTGCCTTCGGACCCAACCTCCGTGTTATCCATGCCCGCACGATGAAAGAAGTCTGTATCCGTGGGTCCCGGCTGAAGAGCAGTCACTGAAATTCCAGTTTCCCGCAACTCGTATCGAAGACTGTGCGCGAACGATAAATCAAAGGCTTTCGTGGCAGCGTATATAGCCTCGCGTGGTGCGACCATCTCGCCTGCGATGGAGGCGGTGATTAAAATCCTGCCTTCATTGCGCCCTAGCATGTGCTGGACCACGTATTTGGCCAGTTGCACCGTACCTGCGCAGTTCAGATAAATCATTTTGAGTTCGGCATCTAAATCTGTTTCGGCGAAGAGGCCACCCACACCGACGCCTGCATTGATACAAGCGATGTCGATGTTTCTTCCGAGGGCGCTCACCTCGGTCCAAAAATGCTTCACGCCATCCTGCGTCGCCAGGTCGGCCTGAACTTCTATGACCTGACCCCCGCGGGACCGCAGTTCTTCCGCGGCAGCCTGGAGTCGCTCTCCAGACGAGCAAATGGCCAGATCATAGTCGCGGCCAGCCAGTTCTTTTGCTAGTGAAAGCCCGATACCGCTCGATGCCCCGGTCACAATTGCGAATTGCCTACCCATTTTCCCTCTCCACTTCTGGGCGTCGGACCAGCCGCGCCAACTTAAGATGTCCCGAGCCACGGCTCATCGTCGCAAAAGCCTTAGTGATGTGCGTGACTCAAGGGAATACTTTGATGCATCAGCGCTTCGAGTGGGATTATTAGAAAAATCAATGACACGTCCCCGTCCTCAAACCAGCGTGCTGACACCGTCTTGTCGGCTTGATAGCTCGGACGTCGCAAAAATACATCGTCTACCAACCGCGCAATCCAAACGCGCATCGTAATCTTTCCGCCGGCTCGTAAGTCCTCGGTGGCATCGTGGAAGTCATGCACATCCAGAAAAATCGAGTAGCTGATACGCCGATTCGGGTTGTAGTTGCCGACGACCACCCGGTTATCCGACGGATGGTGCGCTCGACGCTGAACCAACACCCGCATTTTGAAGTATGCGGGGAGGCTGAGAACGGAGCTGAAGCGATCGAACAGGTCAAGCTATCAAGGCCGGATGTGGTTGTGCTGAACGTCACCATGCCATTACTCAATGGCTTCGAGGCGGCACTAGAGATCAAAAAGCAGGTCCCGAAAACTGCAATCGTCATTCTGTCTACGCACGCCGATAGGCACTTTGCGGCGGAAGCCCAAAAAATTGGTGTGCGAGCCTATATCTCAAAATCTCAGATCGGTCGATCGTTAGTAAATGCCTTGGAAGCGGCTGTGAACGGAGAAGATTTTATCGTCCTCTAACAGAAGGTTGCCCACTCCCATCGTAGGGAAAAATCTGGGTCAATCTACGTTGTCTTCTCGATTGGTCTTTTAAAGCAAACAGCCTATCAACTAAGGGAGCCTGAAACTGTGTGGTTCGCCGCATGTTCACGGGAAAATTTATTTCTGAAAGGGAGTCCTCATGTATCACCACATTAAAAAACTCATGTACACAGTAAAGGTCGGCACGCCAGACCCTCGATTCGGGAACATGCTGCTCGAACAGTTTGGCGGAGCCAACGGCGAGCTAGCTGCCGCTATGCAGTACTCGATCCAAGGTCTGAATTGCGACGATCCCGACCGCAAGGATATGTTGATGGACATCGGTACCGAAGAACTCAGTCACCTCGAGGTGGTCGGTACCCTCGCGCGTATGCACCTTAAGCCTATGAAGAAAGATCGTGAGGCGGGTGAGGCCGATCCGCTCATCGCAATTGCCGGTGGTGGCGGAGTCAACTTGTTCAACTCGATGGGCGACGCGTGGACGGCTGACTACCTCAAGATCACTGGCGAATTAGACGTGGACCTCAGAAGCAACATCGCCGCCGAGGCGCGGGCCAAGATCGTGTACGAGCGTTTGATCGATTTTTGCGACGATCCGGGATCGAAGGATGCACTCCAATTCCTGATGACGCGAGAAATTACTCACATGAAGGCTTTCACCGCCGCTCTTGAGAGCATGGGTAAAGATCCGTTTTCGATTGGCAAGATTCCACCTACTCCTGTGCTGGTCGACCAATATTTCAACGATTCAACCGGGGAGGGCGATGAAGGCGAAACCGATGCCCGCGGCCCTTGGAACCAGGGGGGCAATTGGCAAATTGTCGAGCTGCCCGAACTTAAGGACGGCGTCGAGAATCTCGATACGTCCCGCCGTGAAACCGCAACTGGAAAGAAGCAGCGCGGCAGTTCGTCCGAACCAAAAATTCGAAAATCAGCGTAAAACTGCCTAAACTTGAGGGCTACGCGAGGGCTACGCGTAAGAGCGTGGCCCTCATTTTTGTTAACTTCTCGCCTGTGAAAATCCTTAGCGCAACAGTTGTTGCAAGATCAACGTTCCGCATCTCCTCAATGTCTCTAACGTCTCTTACGAAGCGCCCGAAGTTTGGAGAGCGGTAGGCGCGACGAGAGAATTGTATTGGCCGCAAAACTGTTTTTCATCAACTGAAGCGCTCTCTCATGGTCTGCAGAATTCAAAGCTTGGACGCAATCCTGGGGGACGAAGATCTTAAACTCTCGCACATAGAGATCGGCTACCGTGAGCGAGACACATGCATTCGTAGTCAGGCCTGCGACGATCACATTCCATCTGTTACGCGGCTCGCCTTGGCCATGTCTCATCTTTGGCAGCTCCGTAGGATGCTCCACCCTACAAAATAGTTTGGTCGGACATCAGAGTACAGATGCGGATGGGCTGCAACATTGATGCGTAATGGAGTCTTGCGTCGGAAGAACCTGTTTCCTGGAGCTGATAGAGAGAAAGAAGTTCAGAATTCTCTCAGGCGTTCCATACTCACAAACACAAGCGCTTGTTTGATACCGTCAGGGCTGGTTCCGCACACGTCATAGGCGGCAGTGCGCCGACATCATCCAACCTATACAGGCCGTTAAAGCAACTAAAGCGCCGGTAGCTTAGCTTAGCCTTATCAGGAGGAAATCATGGCAAGCCCGGCAAGCGTCAAGAAACATCCGCTTCATCCAATGCTCGTTGCCTTCCC
>JANYKL010000147.1 GCA_025361625.1 Acidobacteriaceae bacterium | reverse complement strand
CGACCGAAACGTATTCTTCGGATTGTGCTTCGACAACACCTTCGTGATCGCCGCCGTCAACGTCGTCTTGCCGTGGTCAATGTGACCAATCGTCCCTACGTTGCAGTGCGGCTTATTACGATCAAACTTTTCTTTCGCCATTTTTCTTCCTTATCCTTAAGCTTAAGCTTCAGTAATTTTATCTTTTAGCGCCAGACCGACTGGGTCGCAAATCAGCAATCGTGAATCAGTAATACTGGTAAAGCTTGTGAAATTTGGCGCGCACGCCCAAGTCGACTTCTTCCACCTTCGAAAGATAAAACTCCCTGATCTGCGACTGATCCGACACGGGCAAAGCGCCATACAAAGTTTGCGCCGTTCCCGCCTTGTCTCCCGACACCCGATCGATTGCTCCAGCCTTCAAGACATCATCCCAATCGCGGATCCGGATCCCGCGCGCGCTAAGCTCCTTCAAATATTTCGCTGCCCGATCGTCCGCGAACGACTTTTCAATCGCAGCCTTCAAGTCGCCAAACTCGCGTTCCTTCTCGACCTTGATCAAGCCCTTTTCGAAAATCACCATTGCCACCCGATACCTAAGCTTCCCGCTCTTCGATCCTTCGATGATCCTTCGATCCCGAACCAAAGATCGCGCGAGCCAAAATCCCAACCAAATTTCTGGAGCGGGAGACGGGGATCGAACCCGCGACCAACAGCTTGGAAGGCTGTGACTCTACCACTGAGTTACTCCCGCCCTCATAAGCAGCTGTCAGCTCTAGGCTGTCAGCCCTCAGCAAACCTCAGCGGCAAAAGCCGCTACGCTTCGATTCTCTGCTGCATCGCTAAAGCAACGCGTTGATAAAAACCGCAATCACTTCCGGCCTGCGCAAATCTTGCGAACCTACCTGCGAACCTAATGGAGCCGATGATCAGGATTGAACTGATGACCTCTCCCTTACCAAGGGAGTGCTCTACCAACTGAGCTACATCGGCCCACGCACTAAACGTTTGAAAGCTAGTCCATCAGCTTTGGATCTGCTCGCTCTTCCTCAATCTGCGTCCGCCAAAAGTAAAGCGTCGCGCGAAAAGCGAACAAGCCTAAAACGATCAGCGTTCCGGTCCGCAACTTGATGTTCGCATTCAGCAGGCGAATGGAATCATCCGACAATGTAAAACAGGCCAGAATCCCAAGCACCGCATAAGCGGCCAGCGCCAAAACGAACTTCTTCTTGATCGTCACAACTTGATCGTCACTGCACGGGCCGATTCGCCACATCGTCGTCACTCTGGTGCACAGGGGAGGATTCGAACCTCCGTACCTCCTGAGAGGGACAGATTTACAGTCTGTTGGCTTTAACCACTCACCCACCTGTGCAAATCTGAAAACACCGCTGGACCGCGCAAAAACACAACAGCCATCAGCACATCATTTCTCAGCTCGGGAAAACCGATTGCGAGAACTCCCGCCTGACAACTACACTCGCCGGAAAAATAAACTGAAGGAGTGCTATAAGCCGTGCCGCTGACGCGTTGCCGCGTGAAAACTCGCCTAAAACTACTTCCGGAATCTTTTGTTATCTGGAGCTGGCGAAGGGATTCGAACCCCCGACCCTCGGTTTACAAAACCGATGCTCTACCGACTGAGCTACGCCAGCAGGTGGAAGCTAGTCCATAGAGGCACAACACTTCCCTAATCCCACCCTGAATCCGGGACAGTTATCAAAGTTATCACAAGGGTAATTTGGGTGCAACCACGGTCAACACCACAAATTGCCGGGCGCTCCACTCAGGGATGACCGGTTTCAAAGCGAAGCCTTCGCCACTACAACACCGCGCTCTTCTCTTCAATCAGCTTCTTAATTTTCTCCACAAATTCCGCCGTTCCCATATCTTCTGTCTTTTCTTTCCCGCGAGTTCGCACATTAACCTTGTCCGCCTCCGACTCCTTGTCGCCGACAACTAAAAGAAAGGGAATCTTCTGCATCGCATGCTCGCGAATCTTTGAGTTCATCTTTTCATTGCGCGAATCCACGTGCACGCGCACTCCCGCCGCGCGCAGCTGCGACGCGACTTTTTCCGCGTACTCCGAATGCCGCTCAGCAATTGGAATCATCGCCACCTGCACCGGCGACAGCCACACCGGAAAAGCTCCCGCATAGTGCTCGATCAACACGCCAAAGAATCGTTCGACCGATCCAAATAACGCCCGGTGGACCATCAGTGGCTGCTTCCGGCTGCCATCTTCGGCGACATACTCAAGAGAGAAGCGCTGCGGCAAATTGAAATCAAACTGCACGGTCGAAAGCTGCCAGAGCCTCCCAATCGCGTCGACCAGCTTGATATCGATCTTCGGCCCGTAAAACGCCGCCTCGCCCGGAATCGTCTTGTACTCGATATTCAGTTTCCTGAGCACGCTCTCAAGCGAACTGGTCGCCATGTTCCACTGCTCTTCGCTCCCTACAAAGCTCTTGCGATCGCCGGGATCCCAGGTCGAAAGCTCGGTCTGAAATTTATCGAAGCCGAAATCCTTCAGTACGTCGCGCGCGAACTCCACACAATCCGCAATCTCTTTTTCGATCTGCTCTGGAGTACAGAAAATATGCGCGTCATCCTGAGTAAATCCGCGGACGCGAAGCAGGCCGTGCATCACCCCCGAACGCTCGTAACGATAAACGGTGCCAAGCTCGCCCAGCCGCACCGGCAAATCGCGATACGACTTCAGCGAGTCTTTGTAGATCAGAATATGACCGGGGCAATTCATCGGCTTCACGCGATACTCCGCGTCATCCAGCTCCATAAAATCGAAAAAGTTCTGCGCGTAGTAGCCCTCATGGCCCGAGGTGAAGAAGAGCTGCCGTCGCATTACATGCGGCGTGTAGACGAGCGAATAACCGCGCTTCACATACTGGTCGCGCATCCAGTCTTCCATCTCTTTGCGAATGATTCCGCCCTTCGGATGCCAGAAAATCAGACCTGGTCCGGCGAGCTCTTGAATAGAAAAAAGATCAAGCTGTTTGCCGAGCACGCGATGATCGCGCTTCTTTGCCTCTTCGATGCTGTTGAGATAGTCGTCGAGATCTTTCTTCGAGAAAAAAGAAGTCCCATAGATCCGCTGCAGCTGCGGATTCTTCTCGTCTCCCAGCCAGTAAGCTCCCGCAATGTTCAGCAGCTTGAAGGCCTTAATCTTTCCCGTAGACGGCAGATGCGGGCCGCGGCAAAAATCAAGAAACTTCCCCGTCTTGTAAATCGAAATCTTTTCATCGGGCTTGGTGAACTGCTCGATGAAGTGACACTTCATGAAATCGCCTTCTCCCTTAAATCTCTGGAGTCCCTCGGAGCGATCCACAAACTCGCGGGCGTAAGGCAGATTATGCTGCACCAACTCCTGCATTTTCTTTTCGATTTTTTCGAGATCTTCTGGAGTGAACGGCGTCTGGCGATGAAAATCGTAGAAGAAGCCGTTCTCGGTTGCCGGACCATGCCCGAGTTTCGTCTCCGGAAAAAGCTCTAGCACCGCCGCCGCCAGCAAGTGCGCCGAGGAATGCCGGTAAACTTCAAGCGCCTGGGGATCGCGGTCGGTGAGAATCCGCAGTTCGGAATCCTCCTCGAGCGGCCGGCCAAGATCAATCAAGTCGCCATTCGACTTAGCGGCGAGCGCGGAGTCAGCTAACCGCGGACTGATGGATTTGGCAACATCAAGCGCAGTGGTGCCTTTAGGCACTTCTTTTACGCTTCCGTCGGGAAGTTTGAGATGAATACTGTCAGACATGCATTTTCACTAGTTGGCGTTGAAGTTTTCTAGTTTATCATTCGCCCGAATGCCTCCGAATGACTCCGGCAAAGAACCCCACTGGGTCTTTCCCAGGAGAGCCTTTAACCTGTGGCAGCGCCATCGCTCCGAGCCGCTATCTCCGCGCTATACTCAATATCGCCTGGACACAACCATGCCTAACTTAACCGCGACCGCCCGCTACGCCATCGATGAACTGGTATCCAAACTCCGCGCGTTCCCCGTCTCCGCCTTCGATGAAACCGAGCAAGTCAAGACGCTGCTAGCCAGCATGCCCGTCTCCGAAGAAAGCCTCGCCCCCTACCTCAGTTGGGACTCCCAGCACTACACTCGCAATTTAATCGATAAGACCGACCTCTACGAACTGGTAGCCGTTTGCTGGGAGGTCGGACAGTGCAGCTCGGTCCACAACCATCGCGATCAGAATTGCTGGATGGCCGCACCCATCGGCAAACTTAAAGTGGAAAACTTCCACGTCAAATTCCAGAATGTAGAAGAAGGGACCTGCGGCTTGGCCGCATCTAACACCGTGGAGCTCTCGATCACAAATCCATGCGCCGTCGATCCCAAGGAGCCAGTGCATCGCGTGGTCAATCCGCGGGAAGCGAACCAGCGAGCCGTAACTTTGCACGTTTACTCGCGCCCTTTCGATACCTGCGTGGCTTACTCGCCCGAGCAGGGAACGTGCGGCGACATCAGGCTCCGCTACAATACGGTGTTCGGCAAAGCAGTGCATGCGCAGCAGTAGCGCCCGCAACCCGATATTGTCCGACAACTATTGCAAACAATTCTTAGGAGGATTCGTGAGGAAATGCCTGGGAGCGCTGGCCATGAGCGCTGCGCTGAGTATGACAATGTGGGCGCAGGATCCCGCAGGGACCACCCCGCCAACGGCACCTCCGACCGAAACACCCACTCCGTCGTCTCCAACGACTCCATCGAATCAAACCCCGAATCAAACGCCCACCGAAGCACAGCCAACGCAGGAGTCAACGTCAGTCCGTACGAAAGCGCCAGTGGTGGCGGCCCAATTTCCGCGGTTCGAACTTTTTGGCGGCGGAACTTATGCTGAAGCCGGACTTTTTAATGCCGGTCACTGGGCCGGCCTGAAAGGGTGGGACGCATCCATGGCGTTCAACGCCACCAACTGGCTGGGATTCGTAGTCGATGGTGGCCAATACTTCGGTACAAGTAAAATTCCCGTGGCCGTTCCCGCTCCGTTTCCGACCTGCCCTCCACTATGCCCGACAACATTCCCCACGTTTGAAGTGAAAACGAAGGCGTATGACTTCCTATTCGGCGCACAATTCTCTCGCCGCAAATACGATCGCGTCACACCCTTCGGCGAACTCATGTTTGGACGCGCCGGGGTCCGCGGCGACGCATTAGCTCAGGGCTTCGGTTTCAGGTCGGTGACTTCAGGAACCGCGATTCTTGCCGGAGGAGGCGTCGACTACAAAATCAATCGTCGCTTCGCGCTTCGCCTGAAGGCTGACTATCTCGAGTCCAAAGACTACAAGCGCAAGCAAGACAACTTCCGCTTCTCGGTTGGAGTCGTCCTCCGCAGCGTCCCGAAAAAGAAGCGGACCCTCGATGAGGACGCGGTGACACAATAATTTCTTGCCTTTGCTCTCGCGGCTCGGCCATTTCCACAAGCCTCCTGCGGTGTGTAAAATCATTTCGTTGATCCGAAGTGCGGCGTGAGTCGGCAATCTCTTTCCTGAAGCATTAACAGGAACCCCAGATTTGGCCTGCCGCTAAAACTTCCCAACAGATGGTTAAGGAGATGTAACGAGCAATGTCGATTCCAGCCACCCAGCTCCGTCCCGGCATGATCATCAAACACAATAATGACCTGCATTCCGTCTTCAGCGTCGAACATCGCACGCCCGGAAATCTGCGCGCCTTCATCCAGGCAAAACTACGCAACCTTCGCACCGGAGCCATGTTCGAACACCGCTTCCGCTCGCCCGACCCCATCGAAAAAGTCAACGTCGACGAAGAGAACATGGAATTCCTCTACAGCGACGGCGATGACTATTACTTCATGAACACCGAAAATTACGAGCAAACTCACCTGACGCGCGAAACGCTTGGGGATGCGGTCGAATACTTGACCCCGAATCTGCAGATCAAAGTAGAATTTTTCGATGGCAAAGCCGTTGGCATTGAACTGCCGCAAACCGTAATTCTGACAGTCACGCAGGTGGAGCCTGGGTTGAAGAGCGCTACCGCATCGAGCGTCACCAAACCGGCGACGACGGAGACCGGTCTTGTCGTCCAAGTGCCGCCATTCATCAACGAAGGCGAAAAGATTAAAGTCGATACCGCAGATGGAACGTATCTGTCTCGGGCGTAACCCTGTTCCGTTTGCGCCTGCATTTGGATCGCGACTACTGAATAAAAATAATTTTCCCTTGCGAAAAGCTGTGCCCCCATGCGGTTGAACCGCTTCAAATTGGCTGAATGAATCATGTCTGTTGAGAAAACAGAAATCGAAGCGCGTCGCTTCATAGTTCGTGGACGCGTGCAGGGCGTGGGTTTCCGATGGTTCGTCGAGCGCGAAGCACACATCCTTCAGATTGCAGGTTGGGTTCGAAATAACCCCGATGGAACTGTCGAAGTTTTGGCCATGGGAACTGCGGGGCAATTGGCGGGGTTGCATGGCCGCCTGCGTGAAGGCCCAAGAGCCGCGCGCGTGGATGAAGTATCCGAAACGGAAGCGGAATCGATCGCAGGCTTGGACTCTTTTCAAGTTCGCGGAGCTTAGAAAAAATAGAACTGGAGCCTCTCATTCTGATGTCAAAAGTCACGAATCCAACTCAACGCTCGCTCGAACCGGCCGATTGCGAAAGCCTGAAGAAACTGATCCGCGAAGTTCCTGACTTTCCCAAGCCAGGCATCCTCTTTTACGACATCACCACTTTGCTCAGAGACAAACTCGGTTTCGCGCGTCTCATCGACGCGCTCTCCGCCAACTACATCGGCAAAGAAATCGACCTGGTTTTAGGCATGGAGGCCCGAGGCTTTATCTTCGGCCCCGCCCTGGCCTATCGTCTCAACGCCGGGTTCGTCCCCGTTCGCAAGCCCGGAAAACTGCCGGCGGAAACGATAAAAATCAGCTACGCGCTCGAATATGGAAGCAATGCCCTCGAAATACACAAAGACGCGATAGAGAAAAGTCAGCGCATTCTTATCGTGGATGATCTACTCGCGACCGGAGGCACCGCCGCCGCAACCGCGGACTTGGCGAGCCAGCTGGGAGCCGAGATCGCGGGCTTAGCGTTCGTTGTAGAACTTGACTTCTTGAAGGGGAGAGAGCGACTTGCTAAATATGACGTGCATTCGCTTCTGCACTACGCCCGGTGAGAATGATGGGGAAAATCGATCAGAATATCTAACAGACCCCGCCTTGACCAGGCGCGGCGTGAGCTTTAATTCGAGGCGTGAATGCTGAGAACTAAGCCAAGTGCGCGATCAAGCGAAAGATACCTGTCCAGATCGCCACACTCACAACAGCGCACGTTGCATAAGAGACCCCCGCAATCCAACGCACTGGGCGGTGATGGTTGTCCATCAACAACACCCGTCGCAGGCCAAGGCCAGCGCCGACACCGAGCTGAGAAAGATTCGTTTCCGCTAGCAGATAGTCCGTACTCGTCATCACGGTCCGCCTCTCTTCGCGCCTCAAGCTTCGAATGCCTACCTTGAAAAGCAGTGGTAAGCTGAGACAAATAATCCATGTTTCGGTGGAGACTCTCAATACCGCATTCCATGCAGATAACACTAAGGGTTCTCCTTAGCCTATTGTCGGTCGCCCGGTTGGCTGCGGCTGCTAATTCGTCGCTACCTGATGGCGACGGAGCCCGCCTTTCCGCTGAACAAGTAGTTGCCAACCTGGAACGGAAAGACAACGCGCGCGCGCAAGCACTGCATCACCTCGAATCGACCAGGACCTACCGTCTCGTCTATCACGGCTTTCCGAGAGATCACGAAGCCGAGATGACAGTGGAAGCTACCTACGATCGACCCGCCACGAAGACTTTCAAAATTGTCTCTCATTCCGGATCAAAGCTCATCATGGATCGCGTGTTCAAACGCCTGCTGGATAGCGAAAAAGAAGCGTTAGAGCCTGACGTGCACCAGAAGACGTTACTGAACCGCGACAATTACGACATTGCTCTCACCGGATACGATTCGTCCAACGGCGGTCAGTATGTGTTGACGGTAGTGCCGAAATCAAAAAGCAAATACGTATTTCGCGGCAAAGTGTGGGTTGATGCCAACGATTTTGCTGTTACTAAAATCGATGCCGAGCCCGCTCAGAACCCGTCTTTCTGGACAAGAAAAAATACTATCCACCATGAGTACATGAAAGTCGGTGATTTCTGGGTGCCCCGACGGAACGAATCGGATAGCGATATTCGCCTCGGTGGCCATGCCATACTCACCATCGAATACAAAAATTACCGCATCAACCAAACCGGCAAGCAAGGGAGCGCGAAGGCCTCCACCGCTGGTTCCAGATGACGGTAGTACAATCCGCCCATGGATGGCCTGTTTCAGCCCACAATCAACCCGACCACCGAAAAAGAGGGTTCGGTTGCCCGCCCCATCCTGATTGGCATTTTTCTTTTGGGAGTTGTCGTAGCTATTCTTGCGGCGTTGCTCCGTAGCGAGCGCCCCAAGCCGGCCACGCCGCCAGCGTACGCCGCAAACATAAAATTTTCAGACCTGCAGACAAGCGCCGCCCAAAACTTTGTGGGCGCAACCGTGAGCTACATAGACGGCAAAGTATCGAACGTTGGAGACAAAACCGTCACCCACGCCGTAATCCAAATAACTTTTAAAGATGACATAGGACAAACCGCGCAGCGCGAAGAAGTCGCCATCAAAGTTCTTCGTACGGCGGGGCCTTATGACGAAGCAGTCGACCTCAATATAGCGCCGCTTGCACCAGGCCAAACCGAACCCTTCCGACTAACCTTCGAGAACATCTCCGCCCAATGGAACCACGCTTACCCCGACCTTCAGTTCACACAAGTCAGTACGAAATAACCGCTGATTGCCTTCTTGATTTGTCAAAACGAAAAGAATGCCGCCGCTCTCTCCAGTACAATCTCGACGTGCCTGAAGCAAAACCATTTCGCCTCACGGAGTCTGTTAAAGCCGCTGGTTGAGCGTCCAAGCTGAGTCCGGCGGCGCTGGACACGGTGCTTGGGAAATTAGCCCGGCAACACGACCCGAATGTTCTAGTCGGCTTCGACCACGCCGATGACGCAGGCGTCTATCGCCTGACGCCTGAGACGGCGCTCGTCCAGACTGTCGACTTTTTCACCCCGATCGTCGACGACCCGTACACCTTCGGGCAAATAGCCGCGACTAACGCACTGAGTGACGTTTATGCCATGGGAGGCAAGCCATTAACCTCGCTCGCCCTCGTCTGCTTCCCCGAAAAAGGCGACCTCGAAATTCTCGAACGCATTCTGGCCGGCGGCTTGTCGAAAATGATCGAAGCTGGATGCACAGTAATTGGCGGCCACAGCATCCGCGACGACGAAACTAAATTCGGATACTCGGTCACTGGAGTAGTGCACCCCAACCGCGTGCTGGCAAATCAAGGTGCAAAGCCCGGCGACAAATTGCTCTTCACCAAATCCCTGGGCACCGGTGTGATTTCAACCGCTATTAAGAAAGGGGTAGCGAAAAACAGCTGGATCGACGCCGCCGTAAAGTCGATGACTACGCTAAACAAGGCGGCCGCCGAGGTAATCACGTGTTGCGCCGCTCCAGGCCGCGCTCAGCCTTCCCCGGTCCACGCCCTGACCGACATCACCGGCTTCGGCCTGATAGGGCACGCCCGCGAATTGGCTCTGGCATCAGACGTAAGCCTGATCCTGCGCTCAAAACAAATCACGCACCTGGAAGGTGCTTTAGACTGCATCCGCGCCGGTCACATCCCCAACGGATTGAAAGCGAACCGCGACTTTGCGGAATGTAATGTCGGGTACGACGCGGGAATAGCGGAAGAAGAAAAATTGATTCTCTACGATCCGCAAACCGCTGGCGGACTTCTCATCTCAGTTGCCTCGGAATCCGCAAACCACCTGCGGGAGGCTCTCAACGCTGCAGGAGTTCCCGCCCTCGAAATCGGCCACGTAGTTGAGCGCGCGAAGCCACTCATTCAAGTTACCGATTAAGGCCGGCATTACCGCGTTGAAGTAGCTCGAAAATCCGCGCCAAATGATGGTCGTCATGCTCAGCAACAAAGTACAAATGATCAACCATTCTCATCGGTTGTTTCAACCGCGGATGGAGTGAAAGACTTGCAAACAAAGCTCGGTCCATCGAATCGATCAACCTCATCGTCTCCATTCGAGCTGCCCTGAATTGTTCAAGAATTTCATCAGCCGCTGTCTCGTTATGGTGCGCCTCATGGGTTTTGCGATTACTTAAGTCAGCGGCGGTGAGCTGCGTTTCTCCCCTGATGAAATCCTTAACCCGCGCCGCCCAGAGTGATTCAAGATCCAGCAAATGCCCGGCGTGCTCTTGCGCCGACCAGTTGGCTCCATTTTTCGAGCTCAGCCGATCGGGCGGAGAAGCCAAAATGATCTCGTCGAGCCGGGCAGGAGTCCCACGCAGCCGGGCACACAAATTCGGGTAGAGCTCAATCGGAAAAGTGAAGTCAAACTTCCGTTCAAACCAAGGCTGCGTGTGATCCATAAAAACTTCCACTCACCCTTTCGCAAGAAAAGATGCCGTAGAGAATTGTGAGGATTCTAGAAATCCCGAGCACCCATCGACCCTCTTGGTCATCTATTAGAGAGTAAGGCTATCGAGTAAGGAACGAATCTTAGCCGCTGTTGGCGTCATTATTCTCTAGGTTTAAGGAGTTCTCATGAAAACCCGCAATCTTGGAAAGTCCGGCCTGAAGGTTTCAGCCCTTGGCCTCGGCTGCATGGGCATGTCGGAGTTCTACGCCGGACGCGATGACTCCGAATCCGTCGCGACCATTCACCGTGCACTGGAGCTCGGCATCAATTTTCTCGACACCGCTGACGCGTATGGCCCCCACACAAACGAAGAGTTGGTAGGACGAACAATCAAAGGCAAGCGCGATAAAGTCGTGCTGGCTACGAAGTTCGGCATCGTTCGCGATCCAAACAACCCGTCAGGCCGCAGCATCAGCGGCAAGCCGGAATACGTAAAGACGGCCTGCGATGCGAGCCTTAAACGCCTTGGCGTTGACCACATCGACCTTTACTACCAGCACCGGGTCGACGCGCAAACCCCGATCGAAGACACCATAGGAGCCATGTCCGAACTCGTCAAGGCAGGCAAGGTACGGTATATCGGAATGTCCGAGGCCAGCCCCGCAACCTTGCGGCGTGCGTTCAAAGTTCACCCCATCGCTGCCCTGCAATCGGAATATTCACTTTGGACACGCGATCCGGAAGAAGAAGTTCTAGCCACCTGCCGCGAACTTGGAATTGGCTTCGTCGCCTATAGTCCGCTTGGCCGCGGTTTTTTGACAGGACAATTCCACAAGTTTGAAGACCTTGCCGCAGACGATTACCGCCGCAACTCGCCTCGTTTTCAGGGGGACAACTTCCAAAAGAATTTAGACCTCGTGAAAAAGGTCGAAGAAATCGCCCGCGAAAAGAACTGCAAGCCGTCACAACTGGCGCTGGCGTGGGTGCTGGCGAAGGGCGACGACATCGTCCCCATCCCCGGCACCAAGCGTCGCAAGTATTTAGAGGAAAACGCCGCCGCAGTCGACGTGACGTTGACGCCCGGCGATATTGAGCGGCTCAACGACGTGTTTCCATCCGGAGCAGCAGCCGGAGAGAGATACCCGGAAAGTATGATGAGCCTGGTGAACGGCTAAGCCGTAAAATTCATTGTCGTGCCCCGTCAGTCGCCGCGCGCTTGCTCGCGCATTCGCTGCAAAAAACTCGGGACATGCACGACCGCGCGACCAACCGTCCCGCGGCCGATTTCCCGTATTCCAACTCAATCGTTTCGTTGGCCTCGCCGCGGACGCCGATTGGAATGTGGTGGGCCATGGTATCGGCGGCGCGTCTCAAGCGACTGAGTTTGTTCCCGACTAGCATCACTCCTCCGATCGGGCTCTATTAAATTCCGGCCAGCGAAACGGACGCTCGCTCCAGCCGGCGCGATTCGACGCCGTCCAGTACATTCCACAAAGCTTGCGCCACATTCTCAGCTGCCCTCAATGCTTTGTCCGCGAAGAAAGGGTTCGCGCAAAGGCGCTCCTCCAATTGCTGACGCCACACTTGAGAGTGATAGACGTCTGCGATCGAGTGCAACGCAAAGTAAGCCCGCGTCTTTTCGTCCGCCCCATAAAGCTCACGTAGTCCACGCTCTTTTTCCTTGGCCACGCGAGGCACCTGCGATTCGTAAGCATAGAACGCAGCCAGCGCTTCTTCCGGCGTTCCTTCACTGGCAATCTGCTTGAACTTCGCGACCAGTTCCGCAACCTCCGCTACCATCTCAGGCTTGCGCGCGCGGCTGCCGCCAAGACCCTCAACAAAGTCGAGCCAAAGCTCTCCGTGGGCGCGCTCCCGCTCGCCGAGCAGGTTCTCGCCGCCGGTCTCGTCAGCCATGTTTGCGAATACTGCACTGCGCAGCTCACCCTCTACCAACCGGGCGCCAAACTCACCAAGATAGCCGGGGAATGCTTCGACATGCGGATAATAATCCTCTGCATACATGCGTAGGTCTTCGCGGCTCAGTTCTCCCGCCGCCCAAGCCTTGTAAAAAGGATGGGTAAGCAAGTCGTAACGCTGAATGCGTTCTTCAAGAAGCGAAAGAAAAGTTGTCGTTTCCATGATTGGCAATCACCTCGAATGCATCCACTATACGGTCCACAGCCAGTGTGTCACAACCATGTTTGCGATAAAGCGTTTCCCGGCAGTTTCAAGACAATCGGGCGCCATTATAAAAACCTTGCGACTTGCGAGCGCTCACCACACTCAAACCATGCATGGAATTCCGTCAACTAGGTAAGAGCGGATTGAAAGTCCCAGTCCTCTGCTATGGCACCGCCACCTTCGGAGGATCAACCGAATTTTTTAAAGCCTGGGGAGATACCAACACTGCGGAAGCGACGCGTCTGATCGACATCTGCATGCAGGCGGAAGTAAATTTCTTCGAT
>JANYKL010000130.1 GCA_025361625.1 Acidobacteriaceae bacterium | reverse complement strand
AGCGGACGGCCTTGCGGCAGGGAAAGGTGTAGTGATTGCTCAGACGAAGGAAGAAACCGCGTCAATCGCGACCGAGATGCTCAGCGGCAGAATGCTTGGCGAAGCTGGAGCGAGAGTCGTGCTGGAAGAATTCCTGGAGGGCGATGAGCTTTCATTTCTCGTAATTAGTGACGGCGAACGCGTAGCTCCTCTGGTTGCCGCACAAGATCACAAGCGCGCGTTCGAGGGAGACACGGGCCCAAATACGGGCGGGATGGGCGCGTACACAACCTCAACTATCATTGATGACCAGATGCGCGACTGGCTGGTCACGCACATCGCGAAGCCGGCCATCACTGGAATGAAAGCTGAAGGCATCGAGTACAAAGGCGTTTTATATTGCGGATTGATGATGACAGCGCGCGGGCCAATGGTTTTGGAGTTTAACTGCCGCTTCGGCGATCCGGAAACGCAGCCAATTTTCATGCGTCTCGAGAGCGATTTGGTTGAGGCCATGGAGGCCTCCATTGATGGACGTACTAGCGACGGCGATTTTAAATGGTCAAACGATGCCGCGGTCTGCGTAGTGATGGCGTCGGGCGGATATCCCGGAACTTTCGAAGCGGGCAAGAAAATCACGGGTATCGAAGAAGCGGAGAAACTAGAAGGCGTAAAAGTTTTTCATGCTGGTACTTCCATGCGTGAGGGGGCCATTTACACTGCCGGAGGGCGCGTGCTCGGGGTTACGGCGCGTGCAGCCAATTTAGAAGGGGCCACTTTGCGCGCCTACGAAGCTTGCGGCAAAATATATTTTGAAGGCGCGCACTATCGCAAGGACATTGCAGCACGACCGCTGAAGAAAATTTAAATTGTGGTTATCGATTTATGATTATCGTCATTGCGAGTTTGATCTTAGCTTTCGAAACAATTTTTGAGAAACGGAAATAGAGCCATCATGAACAATCCAAAAGTTTCAATCGTAATGGGTAGCGATTCTGACCTCGAGATCATGCGCGAGGCGGCAAAAGCGCTCGAAGATTTCGGGATCAGCTATGAAATGGATGTTACTTCGGCGCACCGCTCCCCCGATCGCACTGCCGATTACGCCCGCAAGGCGGCATCGCGAGGAGTTCGAGTCATCATCGCGGGAGCTGGCGGGGCCGCGCATCTGGCGGGCGTGATCGCCGCTCATACCACCCTGCCGGTTATTGGAGTACCGATTCCTTCTACTTCCCTTCAGGGGATGGACTCGCTGCTCGCCACAGTGCAAATGCCGGCAGGTATACCGGTAGCTACGGTAGCCATCGGAAAGCCTGGGGCGACGAACGCTGGAATCCTAGCGGCCCAGATTCTTGCCGTAGCTGACGCTGAACTTTCCAGAAAACTCGATGCGCACAAAGAGAAATTGGCTCGCGGAGTTGACGAAAAATCCAAGAAGCTCCAATCGTCGCTGAGATAAAGCGGTCTCGATTCATCTTACGTTTCGAAACTCACAGCTTTAGTTTCTTGAGATACTCTCGAAACTCGTCACCCAGGTCAGGGCGTTTAAGCGCGAACTCAACGGTCGCCTTCAGAAAGCCCAACTTGTCTCCAGTGTCATGCCGGCGTCCTTCATACACGTAGGCGTACATTTTTTCCCGCTGTAGAAGAGCGCGCAGTCCATCGGTGAGTTGCAGTTCGCCCCCCGACCCCGGCTTGATATCAGAGAGCGTTTCGAAAACTGTCGGCGTCAGAATATAGCGGCCGATCACCGCCAAATTTGAGGGTGCGTCCTCCAATTTCGGTTTTTCTACGAGGTCCAATACTTCGAACAATTTCCCTCCGGTGCCGGGCACCTCTTTTGCCTTTAACACTCCATAGGAGGAAATGGCGGCTCCTTCAACGACCTGGGTGGCAATGACCGAACACTGTTTCTCGTCAAATACATCCATCAATTGTTTAAGTACTGGAACCTTGGCGTCGATAACGTCGTCGGCAAGGAGTGTCGCAAACGGTTCTTCGCCGATCATTTCTCGAGCAGTAAGAACGGCGTGCCCCAGGCCGAGGGCTTCTTTCTGACGAACGTAGGCGACGTAGATCATGTCGGAGATTTGGCGAACGATTTTCAGCAAATCGGTCTTGCCCTTTTCTTCGAGCATCTTCTCGAGTTCGTAGCTAACGTCGAAATGGTCTTCAATGGCGCTCTTGCCGCGGCCGGTGATAATGATGATCTGGTCGCAACCCGCAGCTAGCGCCTCTTCAACGCCATACTGAATGATTGGCTTATCGACCAGCGGCAACATCTCTTTGGGCTGGGCTTTTGTGGCCGGAAGGAAGCGTGTACCCAATCCCGCGGCGGGAAAAATCGCTTTACGGACTTTGCGGATTTTGCGGCGGTCGCCGTTTGCTCGTCGTTCCTGTTCAGTCATCTTTAGGCCGATCTTATAAGTGAGTTGCAAGTGCTCCAACGTCGAGTTCGGTTCTTCAGAACGTCATTTTATTCTAACTAGGATTTCGGAATGTATTTCAGGTGCACGCGGTCATACTGCGCGCGTCGCCTCTTCCTTCGCTTCCAACTCTTCCAACAGATCGCGAAGCGTTTGCAAGATTCCGCCCGCGCTATCGATCTTTATGGAGAACTTCAAGGTTCCATCTGGAGCGAATTGCGCGCCACGTTGTGACGCCACGAAGCGCGCCAACTTTCCCGGATCAATTCCAGCTTTTTCACTGAACTTAATGTTGACGAACTCCCGTTTGCGTTCAATTGCGTTGGCGCCCACCCGGATCGCCTGTAGCTTGAGCCGGGCGTAATCCAGTAAATTGCGTACTGCTGTGGGCGTTTCACCGTAGCGATCGATCAGTTCCGATCTCACGTCGTTCAGTTGCGATTCGGTTTCAACCCCCGCAACCTTCTTGTACATGCGGAGGCGCTGATTTTCCTCCTTAATGTAGTCCGCCGGTATGCGAATATTCAGGCCAAGGTTGAGTTGGATTTCCGTCGCCTCGGTGCCTGCCTCGCCCTTCATTTCGCGAACCGCCCTTTCCAGCATCTGGGTATACAGTTCAAAACCGACGGCTTCGATATGGCCGCTCTGCTCGCCGCCCAGAAGATTTCCCGCTCCTCGTAATTCGAGATCGAGGGCCGCAATCTTGAAGCCTGCGCCCAAGTCGGAAAATTCTTTTAAGGCCGCAAGACGGCGGCGCGCGATCGGCGTGAGTTCGACTTCTGAGGGCAAGAGCAAATAAGCGTAAGCTCGCCGATTCGAGCGACCCACGCGCCCCCGCAGTTGGTAAAGTTCAGATAGCCCCATACGGTCAGCGCGGTTGATGAGAATTGTGTTGCAGAGCGGAATATCGAGGCCGTTTTCGATGATGGTCGTCGAAACCAGAATGTCCGCTTCATGGTGCATAAATTTCAGCATCACTTTCTCAAGTTCGCCTTCCCCCATTTGTCCGTGACCGACGAGCACTCGTGCTGAGGGAACCATCGTTTGTAGTTTTGCCGCGATCTCCCAAATCGTGTCGATGCGGTTGTGGACGAAATAAACCTGTCCGCCACGATCAAGCTCTTGTTCAATCGCCGTCTGCATGAGTTTTTCGTCCCAATGGGCGATTACGGTCTGAATCGCCATGCGATCTTTCGGAGGAGTTTCAATGACGCTCATATCGCGCAAACCGACGAGAGACATATGAAGGGTGCGCGGGATTGGAGTCGCCGACATAGTCAGGACGTCGACTTGCGTGCGAATCTGCTTAATGCGCTCCTTGTGGCGCACCCCGAAGCGCTGCTCTTCGTCGACAACCAGTAAACCCAGATCGGCGAACTTCACGTCTTTCGATAGCAGGCGATGCGTTCCGATCAGGATGTCGACCTTTCCGGCCTCAACTTTTTGCAATATTTCTTTCACCTGCTTCGGAGTTCGGAAGCGGCTGATCATCTCAACGGTGAGCGGGAAGGGCGCGAAGCGTTGTTTGAAAGTTTCAAAGTGCTGGAAGGCAAGAACTGTGGTGGGAGCAAGCACTGCCACCTGCTTGTTATCGCTTAAAGCCTTGAATGCTGCGCGCATTGCCACTTCTGTTTTGCCGTAGCCGACGTCTCCGCAGAGCAGGCGATCCATCGGAAGCTGCGACTCCATATCGCGTTTCACGTCGGCGATAGCTTGCGCCTGATCGTCGGTCTCGTTGTACTCAAATGAGTCTTCGAACTCTTTCATCCACTCCGTATCCGCTGGGAAGACGTGACCACGCGCTGCTTGTCGCTGCGCGTAAAGTTTGACCAGTTCGTCGGTCATATCTTGCATCGCCTTGCGGACCCGGGCTTTCGTCTTTCCCCATGCCTGCGAGCCTAAATGGTTGAGCACGGGCTTCGCGCCCTCGGCAGAACGATATTTCTGCACCAGATCAAGGCGAGTGAGCGGAACGTACAGGCGCGCCGCGTCAGCATATTCAAGCACCATAAACTCGGCGGTGCCGTCCCCCTGGCTAATTTCTTTCAGGCCTAGATACTGTCCGATGCCGTGTTCAACATGAACGACATAGTCCCCAACCTGGAGATCGCGGAAGTCAGAAAGAAATGCTGAAACTTTTGATTTCTGCCGCTGCGGGCGAGAGGCCACGAGATCGGACTCGTCGAAGAGATCGCGTGCGCCAAAGATGGCGAAATGAGCCTCCGGCAGCACAAAGCCATCCGGCAGATAGGCCTTCAATAACGTCGTAGTCAGCACATCTCCGGTAAAGTAAGAAGTTTCGTCGGCGTAGCTTTCGCCGCTACGGGTGCGGCTCCCCAACCGGTACGATGCGTTGTACTCCGTAAACATATCGGCCAGACGTTCGACCTCGCCGGTGTTTGGAACAGCAAGCATCACCTGCGTCCCCACCCGCAGCATTTTTTGAACTTCTTCAATCAGAGCGGGAACGGCGCCATGAAAGCGCGTTGCGGGCTGCGAAACAAACGCGGCTTCAATCTTGCCCTCGCGCGCGAGTGCCAGATATTCGAAGTCTGCTCCTGATAGAGCAACCGTTTTTCCATGCCAAAGCTCCGGCGTCAAATAAAGATCGGAAGGCCGAACGAGATTCCCTACTCCGCTGCGTTCATGCGCTTCTTCGATGCGCGACCAAACTTTATCGAGCTCTGCGGCAAGCGCTTCGGGCTCATCGAGAACTACACGCGCGTCGGGGAGAAGCTCGAAGATACTGCGGTCCCCGCCAGCAACGGGAGCGTAAAACTCCCAGCCAGGGAAAACACCTGCTCCGGAATCGCGCATCGCCTGTTGCACCACCCCGGCCGAGCCTGTGATTCGCTTTCCTGACAAGCGCGCGTTGATGGCGCTAAGCAATTCCTCCGTAACCGGCGTCTCGGTCAAAGGCAGCAGCAGCGCTTCGTCGACGGGATTCGACGATCGCTGGCTGGCGGGATCGAACTTGCGCATCGATTCGATTTCATCGCCAAAAAATTCAATCCGTACCGGGCGATCCGCCTCGGGAGAATACACGTCGAGAATTCCGCCCCGAGCTGCATATTGGCCCGGCATCTCGACCACGTCGGTCGCGCTGTAACCAACGGTATTCAAGTGCTGCAACAATTTTTCCAGATCGAAGCTCTCCCCACGGCGCAATACGCGCGCGAGATCTGCGTAATATTCAGCGGGGCGAAGAAGAATCGTGGTTGCTGTGACCGGCGCGACTAAAATCGAGACGCGTCCTGAAGCAATTTTCCACAAAGCAGTGGCGCGCTCCTCCTGAATTTCAGGATGCGGCGACAAATTCTGAAAAGGGAGAACGTCCCGTGCCGGAAGGGTGACGACCGACTCAGGGTCGGCTGCTCCAGTCAGTTCACAGAAGGCACGCAAAATTGGTTCGAGTTCTTCGGCCGCCCGGTTGTCGGCAACGACGAGTACAAAGGGGCGCTCGACCGTTCGTCGCAGCAAAACTATGATCAGGGCTCTGGCTGCCGCGGAAAGTCCAGTGACACTCATTCGGCCCGCGCTTTCCCTGAGGTGGGAGGCGGCACGCATGAAGGAGGGAAGTTGTTCAACTTCCGCGAACAATTCGCGGACGAACGGCAAGAGCATTTCTTAACTAGTTTAACAGTACAGTTGCAAGACGGAAACTTCCGCAATCTAAGAGGCGCGCGGGTTCTGGCGTGGCCGACTGCAGCCTCGCCCCCTTACCCTTTTTCGCATGCTCAATAATCTCGTGCCGTTTAATCTCGAAGCAGGGGACGCGTCAAACAGGTGGGCCCTCCGCCGCCATTGATGCAAAGCTCCGACCCCGGAAAGGTAAGCACCTCAAAGCCAGCTTCTTGCAAACGCTGATTTGTTTTCGAGTTCTCGTGCAGGGCGATCAGGCGATTCCTACCCAGCGCGAGCACGTTACAGGCGAGAGTGTCGCGCTCTAAGTAATCAATCTCAATCATGCGAAAGCTGCGGGACTTCAGCAGTTCCACCGTCTCGACCGCCATCCATGGCAGATCAACCAGGATCGTCCGCTCATCCAGCATGCTCATCAACGACATAAGATGCAGACAGGCTGCTGGACCCGTGCCGTATGGCAGGGGCGCGGTTAACACTGCAACGTCCCTTGCTGAAAACAAGTGCCGGATCTGCGCGATGCCTTCGGGATTGGTGCGGTAGCCATTTCCAACAAGCAGCGTTTGATGGTCCAGCCAGACTAAGTCGCCGGCTTCCGACGTGCCTGGCGCGGTTATTTCGGCGAAGGTGGGCATTCCGAATCGCTCGCAAAATTCGCGGTGCGCTTTAGCTTCAGGAACACGATTGTTCTTGCCTGGAGACATGAGCAACAACCCGTGATCGGTCGGAAGCGAGGCGTCATGCGCGTAGACCGCATCAAGCGTAAAAGTTTTATCGGCAGGGAGGGTCATAACTTCCGCGCCACTTTGCCGCAGGAGGTCGCACAAGCCGTCATGCTGTTCTTTAGCCACGATGAAGTTGGGAGGGTGCTGAAAACCCAGTTCGGGCCACTTCGCCGACTTAGCGGAGTCATTCCACCCAGCACTCTCCGGCGAACACACCATTACGCGACGCAATTCTGCCGTCATGGAATGTCCGTTGAACGAATTCCCATTAAAAGCAGAGAAATTACCGTTGAGATTTCCTGATTTCACTTTTTCGTATTCACTTTCTGGAAGATCTTGCGCGCCTGAGTCTACCTTATCTCTTGCCTAAATATTTGCCCGTGATATACCTATCAGCGGTAACCAGCCCCTTTAAAACGTGCTTGCGGAGCGCATCCGCGACAAGACATGCGCACTTCGTTTTCCGCTTTCCGCCATGATGCGGACGATGCCAGGAGCCCTATGAAGCAGTCTTCGCAGTTTTGCTATTCGTCGCGCCTTTTCTTTTTACTTCTTTTTTTGGTGATTCGCCAATCAGCATTCGCGCAAGGCGCCGCAACAGGAGATCTGCACGTCAGCGTAGTTGATCCTAAAGGCAGCGTAGTAACGAACGCTGATGTCATCGCGCGCGATGATGAAAAGGGGTTAGAGCGCTCCGGCAGCAGCGATGGGCTGGGTGGATACAACGTTCGCCAGTTGGCGCCCGGAAATTACACCGTCACGGTCGACGCTCCAGGCTTTGGCAAGGCCGAAGCAAATGCAGTCGTCATCAGCGTTGGGAGCATGGCTGAGCTGCCGATCACTCTGAGCGTGGCGGACAGCAAGAAGTGGTGGAGGTTAGCTCGCAAGCAGACATCGTGGAGACTTCGCGCAGCTCAACTACCAATACGATTGGACAACGACGCATCGATAACCTTCCAATCAACGGGCGCAACTACATCAACTTCACGCTAACCGATTCGCAGGTCGTTCGCGATAACGCTCCGAACACAGGCGCCGCGCCAACTTCAGGCCTGAACATCAGCGGCCAGCGCGGGCGGTCGAATCTGGTGAACGTCGATGGCGCCGATGCGACTGATAACTCAGTGAATGGCGTTCGCTCGACAGTTTCGCAAGAGGCGGTGCAGGAATTCCAGATCATTACCAATAGCTACGCCGCCGAGTACGGGCGCGCATCCGGCGGAGTCGTGAACATCATCACCCGTTCCGGCTCGAACGACTTTCACGGTGATGTTTTCGGATATCTCCGCAATCGCAACTTTCAAGCGGTAAATCCCTTCAGCACTACGCGAGATCCGGCTTACACGCGGGTGCAGGCGGGATTGGCGTTCGGCGGCCCAATCAAAAAAGACAAGACTTACTACTACTTTGCCTACGAGACCACGCGACGGCACGAGACTGGCTTCTCGAGTATTGGACAGGGAAATTTTGGGCTGCAGGGAGTTGACGTATCGCCTATCTTTGGAGCGCCTGCTGGAACATTCCCTGACATTCTGGCAACAGCGCCACAAGCTACGTTCCTTTCTGCCAATGAAGTCCCAGACCCCTCTTTGCAGACCTACGCTTTCATGGTGGGCGCTTCTTCAGGCATTGCTCTTAATGGGAGCTATCCGGCGTGGTTTGCACTCTTGCCGCCGACGCTTGTCCCCGCCGGATTGCAGCAGTTTCCGAGTTCCTGCAATCCTGCATTTGCCTCGCCTCTCGCTGCAAACTTCCCCTTCTATTGCACCGGGCTTCCGGCGTCTTTTCAGACCCTTATCTCACAGGAAGGAAATTTTCCGATTTTTGAGGGGACGAGCCTGTATTCTCTTCGAATTGATCACAACGTGAGCAACAGTAACCGCCTCACGTTGCGCGGTAATGTAAGTCCCAGCACGGTGAATGGCATCGAGGTTAGCGGTCAAGATCAACCCTTCGGACAAAATGCCCACTCCCGCACTTCGCAACAGACTTACCGCGACGTTGCCGTTGTCGCGCAGGATACGTGGACGCTCGGCAGCAACAAAGTTAATGAACTTCGCTTCCAGTTCGCACGTCGCGGTCTAAGTTACTTTTACAATACGCAAATCCCTGGTGGCTCCGACCCCGCCATTAATATTCCGGGTTACGCGTATTTCGGGCGCGAGCCATATTCGTACATCCAGCGCGTCGAAAAGCGTTACCAGTTCACCGACAATTTTTCCTGGACACTTGGCCGGCACAACACCAAATTCGGAGGCGATTTTAACTATCTGCCGCTTACGGCGACTTTCACCGTTAATTACGGTGGCGTATACGATTTCGGCACTCAGAGCCTGTTTCCAGGGCTACCCGTTTTCAGCCCGGTGCAGGCCTATGGGCTTGGGATGCCTGGAGATTTCATCCAAGGCATTGGAAGCCCGAGTGACACATTTACCAATAAGCCCTTGGGGTTTTTCTGGCAGGATTCTTGGCGGGCGCGCCACAATCTGACCTTTAACTATGGGGTGAGATACGATGTCGAGTTCCCGCCTACGTTCAGGCCTCCGCAAGGGCTCGCTTTACCTGCCTACAACGCACTTGGATTGCAGAAGGGGATTCAGACAGACAAGAACAATATCCAGCCTCGGTTCGGTCTTGCCTGGGATCCCAAAGGAGACGGCAAGACTGTAATTCGCGCCTCCTATGGAATGTTCTATGACCATCCTCTGCTCGGCCTTTATTTTCTCGGCGACGCGTCGGATGGCTCGACCAGCGGACAGTTGGCATTCGGCGGCACGGGGTTCTGTTCGGCAGCGGGAAGCCCCACCAATCTCAATGCCATTCCGATTTTCCAGGGCAACCTTATCAATGCAGGGGCACCGCAGTGCACTCCGTCCCCATTTCCACAGGCCAACACGAATCTCTTCTACCAGTCGAACCAGCAGCAATTTCAGGCATTGAATACTCCGAATTCCGTGTTTCTCAATCAGAATTACCTCAACCTTGCGGGCGGTACATTCCTGCCGCTCGGCTTCCAGCCTTTCGGTTATCCGCAAAGCAAGAATTTCGTATACGCCTATTCGCAGCAAGCCAACTTGACGCTGGAACGCGATCTAGGACACGGGATGGCTTTTAGCATCGCCTACAATCTCAATCTTGGGCGGCACCTGAATCGTCCAATCAACGCAAACACAATCAATGGCGCGTTCATGGTGCGAAATCTTCAGGCGGCCATCGCGGCTGGCGCAAATAAAGTTGGCGATAGCCCGTTTACGGTAGCGGGGTGTGGTGTCGGCGCGGGCGGCCCCTTTGTCCCAGCCGCCTTAACAAACTTCTTCCGGCCAGGGGGGGTCAACCCGTCGATCGGATTAGCGCTACTATCGAATCCTTCGACTGCACCTTGTGTGACCACTGTATTGCCACTGGTTCAGCAAGAATATGGACTGAACACGAGCTGCGATCTAACATCGCCTTCTCTCGCTGGCTGCATACCCTTCGGAGACATGGATGCCAACTACTCGAACGGCACCTCGAATTACAACGGATTGACCGCCAACTTGCGCAAGCGATTCAGCAAGCACTATGAGTTTCTGGCCTCTTACACCTGGTCGCATGCAATCGACGATTCAACCGATTTGCAATCGACTCTCACGCCGCAGGACAGTTATTTCCCCAGCGCTGACCGCTCAACTTCAACCTTCGATCAGCGACACCGCTTCGTGTTCAGCGGCGTCTATCAAACCGGACACATCGGTGGCGATGGCTTGGCGGGAAAACTGTTTAGCAACTG
This sequence comes from Acidobacteriaceae bacterium, assembly GCA_025361625.1. Lineage (GTDB taxonomy): Bacteria > Acidobacteriota > Terriglobia > Terriglobales > Acidobacteriaceae > Acidiflorens. Next base: position 7,009 of record JANYKL010000130.1, on the reverse strand, counting down.
GACCTTTGCTCCGTTGATCGAATTGAGCTCTGGACGCCCCTTCAATATCATCACCGGCAATGGCGATAATTTTCAGTTGTCTTCGCTGACCTCGCGGCCGAATACGTTTGTAAATCCCGCATGCGGAGGGTCGGTCCAATCGAAATATTCTCCGACTGGCGTATTTCAAGAGCCTTGCATTTCTAACTTTAACGGCAAGCTCGCCTCGCTCGATGGCAACCTTGGCCGCAATGCTGGGGTCACGCCATGGACGGTATTCAACGATCTGCGCGTCTCAAAGCGCATTTTCTTCGGTGAGCGCTTTAACACGGAATTGATCGCCGACATATTCAACATCGCGAACGTCTACAACGTGGCCGCCGTAAGTCCGCTCTTTACAAACGCCGGGCAAGCAACCGCCGCCTATGATCCGCGCCAGTTCCAATTCGCGCTGAAACTGAACTGGTAAAATCTGGGCAAGGGTCCATAAGGGGGCGGTCGGGTTGCGAAAGACAGATACGTCGGGCATGGCTCGGTTCGTCAAAAAAGTAATGGCACTCTTTTTATGTGGACTTTTCCTCTCCAGTATTGCGCTGGCGGATAGCGGAAACGATATTTACAAGAAGCGCTGCGCTCCGTGCCACGGCGCATCAGGAGCTGCCGACACGATGATCGGCAAGAATCAGAAGATCAGGTCGCTGCGTTCAGCCGAGGTACAGAAACAATCGGACGACGAACTCTTCAACATCATCAGCAAAGGCAGGTACAAAATGCCGGCGTTCGATCGCAAACTTTCCAAAGGGGAGATGCACGACCTGGTCCGGCATATTCGATCGTTCGGCAAATAGTCTTCGCCAGTGAGATTCCGTATCTCTTTATTTTGCCTAAAGAAGATTTATGCCTAAGGAAGCCTTGGCTGGGCTTAGTCGAAATCCATCTTCTCAAAGCCGAGGCCCTGCAACAGACTCGTAAGCGTTGAAGTAGCATTCTGCTGCGCGTTCTTCAAGACTCCATCGGCTAACGCGGCCTGCAATAACTGGCGCTCGGCTTCTTGACGCACCTGGGTTTCGAGATCTGGATCGGTAGGCACGAGCAGTCCGGTTTGCCGCGAATAGACTCGAGTCTTCGCACTGTCGAGGCGCGTACTGAACACCTGGGCTGGAGGGAGATGCAAGCGAATTTGTTTGCCGCTGATTTTTACGTCATCCGACTTCAACGCAGTGAAATCTATTCCGGCCACGACCTCGCCATGCACCATCATCAGGAGACGGTCGCCAGCCAGAAAATCTGGCAGGACATTATTTTCTTTCGCTCCCGTGACCAACTTATCCATGGTGTAGATGACGGTCTCGATTCTTTGCAGTCGCTGAATGCGATCGACAACGGTGGACTGGCTCACATCGATGGTCAGGGTGCGTCCGGTCATCGCGGAGAAAGCGTGGGTGAGCCAGGTCCGTCCCGAGGCGCGCGAGAGCGCGGAAACTCCCAATAAGACGAGGGAAAGCACTCCAAGCACCAGGCCAAACATTACCGCGATCACGATCTTCGAGAAGCGGACAGCTTTGCCACTGACGGCTCCGTCACTGCCGGCTCGCGGAGGGTGTGACGAGACGGGCGGCGTCGTTATTTCGGAGGGCGGCTGAGGGAGTTCGACTCCGGTAGGCATAGGGCAAGACTAACACCGAGGCACTTCGGTCAATTGGGGAACAACCCGCGCGCTGTGCTTGCGCTTGGCTGTTGAAACTCTGTTGCTAACTTACCGTTAATCCTCCTTTGTTAACTAAGAAGGTATTACCTGGCATGTGCTCCCCCTCCCCCTCCCCCCTGGCCTATTAGAATCATGGGTATGGACCCTGTTTTGATGTCAAAATCTAGAGCGCAAAGGACTTATAGGCAAAATATTCTCGAATAAGGAGTTACGCGCAATTTTGTCGATTTTTCTTCTAATTTCGGCAGAGAAGGAAGATTTTAGTCCGCGCCGGATTTTCCGGTATTTTGATCAATTTTAGTTATCAAAGAGTTACTATGCGTTTGCCTCTAGAGGCGCGGGTGCACTTCGGCTGCGCTCGATCTGAGAGATATTGTCGAAGCAATTGCGCATATTGTCTGTGATGGCGGTCTCAGGTCGATTGTGAGGAAAAAGGGGGGTCGGGTCGAGGGCGTCCGCGATTATGTTAAATCTGGCCATTGGGGTATCAGCTGAAAACGGGCTTAATGACAGTGGCGTCCGGAGGACTGCTCCCCGCGGCCCTAGCGCATTCAGACGGGTACGACGTCGGGACATATGCGCTTAGCGCATGCCTAAATGACACTTTTATTTGGGCAATAAATAATTGACTAACCATTAGGGCTGGTATCCTGCGACTAATGCCACGGACGTTCCCCGGAATCGACGAAAAACTAGCACGGGCCAACGAGAACATCCGCAATCTTAAGATTGAAATCGACTCCTTTTTTGAAAGCAGCGACTATCCCACCATCCCAGATGTAGATGATGAGCGCGTGTTTCAAGCTTTGGAGTATCATCGAGACCGTCCGATTCCAATCAGGCTTGCCGTCATCGCTGGCGAGGTCGTTCATCATTTGCGATCTTGTCTAGACCACATTGTGTGGGACTTCTCATCCGAAACGTACAGAAACGACTTCTTCTACAAGATTCAATTCCCTATTTTGGAGAAGGAGCCTGTCGATAAAAAGGAACTTGCCCGATATGACGGAATGATAGAGGGCATCACCAATCCAGCCGTTCGGACCCTCACCAGCGACTGTCAGCCGTACAAAACCGCCGACCCTGTCGATTGCCCCCTCCTCATCCTTCACAAGATGGACGTTGTCGATAAGCATCGAGAACTCATCCTTTGCGCCACTAATGCAGAGATCGGTGTCCCGCTGAATGTTTTGGAAAGGATCATGCGAGACAAGCCCAAGGGATATGAAATTACGCCCGCGGATTTAGTAGGTCAATTGAAGCCCAAGGTTCAAACTATTCCGCGTATATCGTTCCGAGATTTTGGTCGTAAGAAAATCCACCCGGTCGTCCCCGGATTGAATGAGCTGTCTAACTACGTCGCTGGTGTTGTCGCTATGTTCGCTGCGGTTTGACACACTCACGCCATTCCTTCCGAGCGTGTTAAATGATTTGCGATTGAGTATCGGCGAATGATGGGTACGATCCCGCCGCGATTGGGCACGTTTTGGCCAGAGACTTACCTCTCGACCTGGAGGAAAGAAAAAGGGCTACCTGATTTCTCAGTCTGGCCTTTATTTTATCCGGACGGTACCTACTCTCCCACACACTTGCGCGTGCAGTACAATCGGCCCAGCGGGGCTCAACTTCGTTTGTGCGGGATGGGAACGGCTGGAGGTAAACGCGGTATATTTTTCCCATATCTATCGTAGGAATTGGACTACGAATTGCTTCCATTTTAATGGCGAGAAACGCGGAGAAGTGATGAACGTCCGTCTGTCCCCAGTTTGTCCCTTATCGGGGGTATCGAAGTTAAGATGAGGATGATGAAGTTCGTTCACGGGCTGAATACAACATGAGCAACAAACAGCTAACGATCGCCGTTGATTTCGACGGAGTCATCGTTGATTACGATGGATGGAAGAGTAGCCAGGACTTCGGCAGCCCCCGGCCAGATGTTCTCGAAGCTCTGAAAGTCTTGCGCAGCGATGGCTGGAAAATTGTGGTACATAGTTGCCGTGCATCTACCGAGATCGCTCGATATTTGGTTGAAAACTGCGTTCCCTTCGACGAAATAAATCAGAATTCTTCCTTTCCAACGGGAGGGGTCAAGCCTGTAGCGACGGTCTATTGGGACGATCGTGCGTGTCGGTATTCCGGCGATGCACGAAAGGATCTCGAAATAATTCGCAATTTTCGCACGTGGAATGCGCGGAGATAAACGAGTCCTTGTTTACCCGTGGCCGAAGAGGGGTTGTTTCTTTTCGGCGGAGGGTGTCTCATTGGGCCAAAGATGGTCGACAATGGATCTTGACCAATTTCCCATTTCGTCGTATTTGTTACCGATCTCCTTGACGTCTATAAGCCGTCCGCTCATCGACGTGCCCCGTGTACTTCGAAATTCCCTTTGATTTAGCGCTAGCGCCACATCTTCACTCTTAAGTGTCAGTTCGTACAGCACCGCGATGTGGCGAGACGCGCGAGCGTCCTCGTTTGTTCGAATCAGAGCAATGGGTTGCGAAGAAAGGTCGTAAGCTTCCTTAATAAAGACTTCTTCGCTCAGTTCTCGTTGCAGGGTGGTTCGCAAAATGTCGGGTCCATTATCACCTTCGCTAACGTGGCCTCCCGCCCAAATGTCGTATTTGTCGTGAAGCGGGTGCCCCGGTTTGTTTCTCTTCAAAATCACGACTTTGTCTTGGTAGCGAAGCACAGCGCATGCGATTGGCTGAAAAACGTTGGGGTCCTGTTCAGCTTTAGAGCGAGGCAAAAATCCCTTTTCCCTGTTGACTGTCTCGGTGAAAGCAAGAACAGTTGAAGCATCGGAGACCAAGCCCGCCTCTGGTAATCGCACCTTCACCGCACTTACGGGCACCACACATATCGACTCGTCCAAAAACGCGCTCAAGACCTTCAGAGCCTCGTCGGCAATTTTTGTCACTCCTTCTCGCGCTACCATATCTGTCGTGTCAATAGATACGATTTTGTTGAATTTCGCTGAATGCTTCTTAATCGTCTTTTTGGTCGATTGATTGATTTGGCTAAGCGTATGTTCCGACATGATAGTGCCCCGCTTCGAAGTTAACTGGTCAGCGTACTCTCGTTCAATTGATTTTATTGGGTCACAGGTGAGCACGAACACAATATCAGTTAGCTTGGTCCACCGCTCCATGGTAAAAAACTGTGCGATCTGAGTGGCTTCTTCCTTGGTAATCTTGCCAGTCATTTCAAGCCATTCATTCCAAACGAGAGCGTCGAAGATGCCACGATCCAGGATGAACACGTCAATGTCGCGATAAAGAGCTTCGAGCATACCCTGCAAGCTGGCGCAGGAAACCCAGAGGTTAAAGTTGAGATGCCCTTTTTGCTTGATCGGCGCAATGGACGCCCGCTCCGTGAAAACCTCAGTTTTAATTCCGTTTCGCTTGAGGAAAAGTTCTATGACACTTATGGAACGGGTCTTGCCGGCTTTTGGTGATCCGCTGAACTCGATTATCAGAGGACGCATGGCCGTGCGCTTCTCAAGCATGTCCTTCAACAATTCAGCTCTGCGTTCCAACTCTTCAATTTCCTCCATGCCGGGCGAGTTGTCTTTGGACATCATGGAGGAAGAGTTTAACAGATCGTATCCCGCGCCGGGTCTTTTCTACCAACTGGCGGGGTGCCCGACACATTCGGGTAAATGCGGGAACAGACGTGATGTTCCCGATATTTATCGTAGAAATTAAATTACGAGTGCTTCCATTTTAATGGCGGCAGGTGGCAGGTGCTGAGAAGTGATGAACGTCCGATCTCCGCCAATGCCGCGTAGAATGCAGGACATGAAATCGATCGCTTTTCCGATGCAGCTCCGCCTGGTGGCGGGAGGCTACGGCTTAGTGCTGGCAACCGCGGCGGCGCTGGTCTACGGGCGCCACCTGCTTTATGTCAATCATGCGGCGGAGGCTGCCTCGGCGGGCGGGATGTATGGGGCGGGCGACGTCATGCTGGAGTTTTTCATAGGCTGCATGCTGCTCGTCCCGACGGTTTTTCTGGTGCTCGTAATCCGCAATTCTGAGACGCTCTACACTCGTTATTCGAAAGTTCTTATCGGGTTGAGCCTGACGGCTCCCATTAGCGCGGCACTGCTCAGCCTGCCCGCCATAGCTCAGAGCGACATGCTTTTGGGCTCGATCTGCATGGATCGCCTGTTTGCGTCGCCGGTTGTGATGGTGGGACTCCTTCTCAGCCGGCTGCTGGCGCGGTTTGACCGCCCGAAACGCTTGACTCTGTATGCGCTGGCGATCGAAGTCCTCACCTTGATTGTGATCGCGGCGCAGATTTTTTTCAGGATGGCGGGGCGACACGGCTAGGCCTGATCGAGCTTGTGACGCCAGGGATGTGGCGGTCAGTCAATCCAAAAGTAAAAAGGCCAAGCTCATTTCTGAACGTGGCCATTCTGATTTTTAGGTACAGTCTGCAAAAGAAAAAGGCCAATCTGATTTCTCAGACTGGCCTTTGATTTAATGCCGGCAATTACCTACTCTCCCACACACTTGCGCGTGCAGTACCATCGGCCCAGCGGGGCTTAACTTCCGTGTTCGGGATGGGAACGGGTGGAACCCCCGCGGTAAGGTCACCGACAAGTCGGAGCCGTTGGCGATCAGCCGTCAATGATCAGTGATCACAGATCAAAGACCAGTAACTGGTACTGGGCTGACTTTTGCGGTTGATGCCCGGCAAACTTGGATGGTCTCGGCTCATTGCAGAATCCTTCGCCTTTCTTAACAACACTCGGGTACAAATTGAGCGAAGAGAAATTTAAGGGATGGCAATGAGCGAGAGCTTGTTTCTTTTTCAAAGAGCGTGAGGACGAAGCCTCACAACTGAATAGATTGGGTACCGCGTGAATCAATCACTTGGCATAACATTTCGTCGGCGCCAGTCGTCAGTACTGTGTAGACAGAAGGCATCCAGTTTCTGACGCTTCTGAGGAGGCGGTGGCTTTCGAACAGTTTCGAACTGAAAGCTCACAGCTGAGTGCTGACGGCTGTTTACTGCACCGAGTAAATTTTATGGTCAAGCCGAACGGGCGATTAGTACAGGTAAGCTGCACGCGTTACCGCGCTTTCACATCCTGCCTATCAACCAGGTAGTCTACCTGGGCCCTTCATTACCCTTAAGGGTTGGGAGATCTCATCTTGAGGAGTGCTTCCCGCTTATATGCTTTCAGCGGTTATCACAACCGAACTTCGCTACCGAGCGATGCCATTGGCATGACAGCTCGATCACAAGAGGTTCGTCCATCCCGGTCCTCTCGTACTAAGGACAGGCCCTCTCAAATCTCCTGCGCCCACAACAGATAGG
>JANYKL010000022.1 GCA_025361625.1 Acidobacteriaceae bacterium | reverse complement strand
CAAGCGTAGCGAACATGCGCGACGATTCCAACACCTTGGATTTGGTGAGCACGTTGAAGAGCGTGGATTTCCCAGCGTTGGTGTAGCCGACGAGCGCCACGGTCGCTACCGGGACAGACTCGCGCCTCTGCCGTTGCTGCGCCCGCACGCGCCGCACATTTTCAATTTGCTCTTTTACATGACGGACTCGGCGGAAGATTTTTCTGCGGTCGGTTTCGAGTTGCGTTTCGCCCGGCCCACGTGTTCCGATGCCGCCGCCAAGCTGCGACATCTCTATACCGCGTCCGGCGAGCCGCGGCAGCATATATTCGAGTTGCGCCAGTTCGACCTGTAGTTGGCCCTCCCGAGTCCGGGCATGGCGGGCGAAAATATCGAGGATCAATTGGGTGCGATCGATCACCCGAGTGTGAAGTATCGCTTCGATATTGCGCTGCTGCGAAGGCGTGAGATCGTGATCGAAGAGAACCACGTCGGCAGAAACCGAAGCGACCGCACCCGCAATTTCTTCCAACTTGCCTGAGCCAATCAACGTTGCCGGCTCAGGACGATCGCGGCGTTGGCTGAACTCGCCCGCTATCTCCGCTCCAGCGCTCTTTGCCAGGGTGCGTAGCTCGTCGAGCGATTCTTCTGAAGTGAAGTCGTGAGAAGTGAAGTCTTCTGAAGTGAAGTCCTGAGAATCGGAAGGCAGAGAGAAAGAAGTTGCTTTCGAAGCGGAGCTGGCCCTTGCATGATCGCGGGCCGCCTGCGCGCCCGAAGGGATCGCGGAAGAACGCTTTTTACCGGTGTGGCCCCGGGACGTGCTGCGAAATTCGACTCCCACCAGAAAGGCCCGTTCCTTCCGATCGGCGGGGTTCAGCACTTCCTTCGGAGCCTTGCGCGAACCGCGCCCGGCTTGCTTTGAATCATCTCGAGGCAAGCTAACTCTTTTCAACCTTCTGTGCCGGCGGCTGCGGCGGGCGTGGACGTCTCAACCTGAGAGGTCACCGGGCCCGGCCGCGAATCCGAATGCGCATGAGAGCCGCGAGAAATTACCACAGTCGAAATTGCGTGCTTAAAGATGAGCTGCTCTTGATTGCTGGTCTCGAGCACTACAGAATATTTATCGAAAGCCCGAATGCGTCCGGTTAATTTCACTCCGCTGACTAGATAGATGGTAATGTTCTGTCGTTCTTTTCGTGCTGTGTTGAGGAATGTGTCCTGGATGTTTTGCTGTGCCGGCTTAGCTTCCATTTTGCCGATCTCCTTTTTCGGCTTCGATACTGCGCCTCGGGCGTGGGGAAAAAGATTGGCTGCAGTTCTATGCCTATGGGCCTCTACAATACGGCGTTGCCGGCCGCTTTTCAACTTCTGTCCAATAAAAGTTTTTGAACCTTGGCCATAATGCGCTGCAGCGTACAAGATCAGCAGAGATAATCTCGTAAAACAGTTTTGCTTTGCTGCGATTCGCCTCTACAATCTCGGTTCAACAAAACAACGATCCAGGAGAGCGACTTGATGCCAGTCCAAATTCCCTCTGACTTCACTACGAATCTTCTTATGTTCTTTCGGTTGCTGCATTTTGTCGGAGGAGTGACTTGGCTGGGCCTTTTATATTTCTTCAACCTTGTTAACGTGCCATTCATGAAAGAGCTCGATCCGGCCACCCGCGGCAAAGTACTGCCCAACCTGATGACGCGGGCGCTGTGGTGGTTCCGCATGTCCTCCCTCCTGACCGTCTTTATGGGCTTCGCCTATTGGCAAACCATCGTCGCAGCCGATGCGCACAACGGCGGGGGCTCGGTGGGCACCGCTACCGGCAGCTTCTTTCTTATATGGACCATAGCCTGGGGACTGATGTACGCATGCCTCATCCCGGGCAAGGGCGCTCTCGACAAAGGCCCGGTGCTCGCTATGATTTACACGGTCATACTGATCGCGGCTTCGGTGGCATATCTACGCATCAACGATCACGGGTGGGAGAGCAATCGATTGCTCGCTATCGGCATTGGTGGCGGCATGGGCTGGGTAATGATGCTAAACGTGTGGGGTGTGATTTGGCGCGCGCAGAAAAAGATCATTCTGTGGACTAAAGACAATGCCTTAAATAACACTGCCATGCCAGAGAAAGCGAAGTATCTGGGGCGGCAAGCCTTCCTCACTTCAAGGGCAAATTTTGTGATGTCGTTCCCTCTGCTGTTTCTAATGGGCGCCGCGAGTCACTATCCCATGTTCGGCCGGTGAACGGGAACTCGTTTACAAGTTTCCAAAGTTAACCGCCCCCTCTCCCTTTCTCCGACACTGCCGTAACCTCGCCCTAGCGCCTTCCCGCTCTTAGGATTGAGGCATGCAAGAGCGTATTGCCGCGTTGCTGGAATCCTTCGGCGCGAACGACGATTGGCAACCCACACCCGCATGCGCGGACGGGGCGTGGCTGGCTTTCTACACACTTTTCATGGTGTACGCTTTTCGTGAACATGGAGGCTATCTCTTCATTGATTCCGCGAATCTCGTGGTTCACGAGGGCGGCCATATGCTATTCAGCTGGTTCGGGCCGACGCTCTGTCTCTGGGGTGGAACGATCTTGCAATGGATGGTCCCGCTCATGCTAGCGACGTATTTCTTCCATCAGCGCCAGAGCTTGGCGTTTATCTTCTGCATGTTTTTCTTTTTTGAAAACTGGCTCTACACCGCCACCTACATGGCCGACGCGCGGGCGATGGTGTTGCCGCTCGTGACCGCGGGCGATTCCGACTACATAGAACACGACTGGAATACGATATTTTCAAGCCTGGGCCTGTTGCCTTACGACACACGAATCGGAGCGGCCGTTCGCTTCATGGGATGGTGTGGCATGCTCGCTTGCGTCGTATGGCTCGTAAATCGGCTGCGCGCGCATCCCCTTTTGAACAAAAATACTCGTATTTGAGGGCAACGCGTCAGCTGATTTCGTTGTAGGATAATCGCACTTCGAGTGATTCAGCTCACCAAAACAATCTAGCGTCGTCTAGAACAGAGTACGTTCAAAGAGGAAACAACATTATGTTGCAGTTCATTTGCCGTTTCAGTTTGCGAGGCATCGCCTTGCTTTGTCTATCCGCTTTGTTACCAGCTCAGGCCGCACCAGATTCCGCCAAGAATGACGCAACCACGCCTTCTTATACCGCTGACGGGCGGCTGCTTTTCCCGGCAAACTACCGCGAGTGGATTTATCTGACGACTGGCATGGATATGGACTACACCACAGACCCGGCTATGGCGGGGCATTCCATGTTCGACAACGTGTTCGTTAATCCCGAAGCTTACAAGAGCTTTCTTGCGACCGGAACCTGGCCAGACAAAACTATGCTGGTGCTGGAAGGGCGCATGGCGGCGGGTAAGGGCTCGATTAACAAAGCCGGGCACTACCAGACGACGGAAGTTATGTCGGGATCGGTGCACGTGAAGGACAAATCGCGTTTTGGCGGCGCAGGATGGGCCTTCTTTGGATTAGATCACGCCAAGCCGGCTAAGCAGATTCCGACGAGCGCGCCGTGCTATTCCTGCCATGAGCAGCACGCCGCCGTCGATACGACATTCGTGCAGTTTTATCCGACACTGATTGGGATTGCGCAGCAGAAAGGGACTTTGTCTGCGGGCTATCTGAAAGAAGAAGCTGCCGCAAAGTAAGAAATCGCAGCCGATAATATTTTTCGACCGTAGCGAGAAATATGCGAGCCGCTTAACTCTGAGCCCGCGTTGGCTTGGGCGCCAGAGTCCAAGGCTTTCCGTCGAAATGTGCAGGCAGCGACAGACCAAACAGCTTCAAAATCGTGGGCGCAACATCGACGATAGCCGGTTTTTCTTCCATAAATTTGTGGCTGGAGAAGAGCACGCCGGGAACTAATCTCGGATCGATGCAATGATCGCCGCTCCAAGCCTTGAGATTGTCTTCAAAGACCTGGCCCGTGACCTTGCCCATCACTGAATCCCATGAAGCGCGATAGCCCGCCCCGTAGCCAACGATAAGGTCGGGAGAATTTTCGCTGTAAGGACCTCGATAGACGTTGTCGGCGATGAAGACGCCTGTGATTCCGATCGTTCCAGACGCGGGATCGGCGAGGCCATTAAGTTTCTCCTGCAATTCTTTTTTCAGCGCATCGGCGGCGGCGGGATCGATAATTCCCTGCTTCTCTCGGCCTTTGATATTAAGGTAAAGCCCGTTGAGGCCCATGGTATACGCGCGCGTGCTCGACCAGTCCACGTCTTCAAACCAGTCTCCACTTTCGGTCTTGCCATCTTTTAATGTGAGATAGCCGTTCTGGTGCAGCCATGCGTTCAGGTTCATGCACCGCGCAAACGACTTGAAACCGTGATCGGAGATCACCAGCAGCAGGGTGTCATCATCTATTTTTTCCATAACGCGGCCGATTAACGCGTCCATGCGCTGATAGAGATCCTGAATTACTTGCGGATGCTCGCTGTGCGGGACATCGCGGGCCGCCGGGTGATCTTCATCCAGGTAACGCCAGAACATATGCTGGACACGGTCGGTCGTATCGAAGACGCAGGTGCACAGCCCTTGCTTGGTTTTATCGAGCGCATCGAAAAGCATCCGCTCACGATCTTCATGATTACCATAGGCCTGCGCGAGGAATGCGTCGTCGTCAAGAACGTCTTCGTTGAGGGCCCAGGTGTCTTCCGCGAGGCCGAGAGTAGCGTAGGATCCAAGCAACTTCGACAGATAAATGGAGTACGTGACCGGATGCGAGATCGGCAAGTCTGGGTGGCCGGGATCGATGTTAACCGGCGTGACATAAACTTCGACCTCGGGCGAAAGCGATTTTAAATAAAAGCGGCAGATGCCGTGCGCTGTAAAGCCCATCCCAGCCTTGAATGCGGCTGGAAACCACTCGGAGTATTCGCCGACTTTCAGCACAAACTTTTCTGAACCCACAGTGAACTTCGCCGACTTTGATCCGGCATCTGGGCGAATTTCGAAGGGGAGCCTGAGTTCGGTGCCCGCCTTCTCGGCTAACGGGCTATCTGGACCCGGAATGTAAGAGCGCAGCAGTCCATTCTTACGCTCGATCGGTACGCGCACACCGCCTTCGCGAAACTTATCGTCGGAGGCTCGAGTGGTGCATAGGCAGAATGTTCCCTGGCTGCCCTTGAGATCGGGCACGCACATGCCCGAGAGAAGGACACCCTGAAATTTCTCCGGCGGAAAAGTCACTGGGACGCGAATCACGGAACTGAATATTCCGGCGTCTCCAAGCCAGTGCCAGAAAGGAGTGCCCTTGCGCATTGCTTTAATTTCTGTTTTGCCGAAGGGAATGGAATACTTTCCAATCTTGATATGGCGTTTCGGCCCTTTGATTTCGGCGGACGATAGATAGGGCAGATAAGTATCGGCGTCACGCGCCAAAAAATCGTAAATGTTGTGTTTGCCTGGGTTCACTCCCGTCAGGAACGTCGACCACGCCACCGGAGAAATCGCCGGAAAAGTCGTGCGCAGTTTGCTGAACGTTCCCCGATCGCGCAACTTCGATAAATTTGGAAGCCGCCCTTCTTTCATGAAGCGCTCGGCAAGATCAGGATCCATTCCATCGAAGCCCAGGATTACGGCGCGCTCGAAGATTGCCTTGCCATAGGCATTGCGCCGCCGGATTAAACGGAACAACTGGCGGAACGGCCACGTCATCAGCGCGTAAAACGAATAGAGGAATGCAACGAAGATTGCCCAGAACGATGACAGGACGGCAAAGCCCGCGCCAGGCCCAGCGTAGGCATGAGCCAGCGCCGGCACGAGTATTATCGCAATTAAAACAATGGTTCGGTTGCGACTCGGAGACCATATTTTTCCGACCGCCGGCTTTTGCCGGACAGAAGTCTCCGCTCTGCATGCGCTTGTCATATTTGAATTCCTAGCAATTCTTTGAAGATAAATCCTGCGATCATCGAGAGGATGAAGAAGAGCCAGATCCAATTCATGCCATAGCCGAACATCTCGATGCTGCGATCGGGATAATTTATTGCAATTGAGTCAATTACGCTGTTCTCCGGAAGCGGGGGCTCTGCCGAAGAAAATAATCGATCCCAAAAGTGACCTCTGAAGCGAATCGTCGAAATGCGTGGCAGACCGCTTCCGATGCAGACTTGTTTATCCACGCTTGAACCGCCAGCGTTCACTTTGACTCTGTACTGTCCGTCTTTCGAGCCCACCAGTCGCCACACGACATCATTTTGCGTTACTGAATGTACCGGCGGCGCGGTCGTCGATATTTCTGGCGGCACTTCAATGGACACGTCATTCAAGCCGCTTTCAGCGCTTGATGGGCCCGATGGCTGAGCGAGATGAACGCTAAATAAAAAGGGCGAATTTAAGGCGATCGGCGTGGATCCAAGATAGCGATCGATTTGCACCATCAGCAAAGTGATTGGAATAATTACATAGAGGAGTGGCTTGAATGCCAGCTTCAGATACACGCCGGTGCCGCGAAGAATTTTTCCATACGAGCCCATAACAACTGGAATTTGATCGCGGTAGAGCCGGACAGCGAGCAAATGAGCTTTGAGGCGGTCTTTTGCGACGCCTATCGCTTTTTGGTCGGAGGTGTAGCCAAAGAGTACGACCATAAGAAGACCGATCACGACCGATAGCGCAACTACGATCGCCAGCGGCGACGTCCAAAGACCTGCAAAAGTGCCGAGCGACACTTCTAGCGAAAACCAGGCGGCGACTAAACCACTCGACGAGATTGGATGAGCGGGCAAGCTACTCGATATACCCCAATCCCCGCAGGCGTTTCTGAATCTCTTCTTTGGACGCGTTGCTCTCGGTGGGGATAATTTTCTTCGTTTCTTTCTCGAGCATATGAATTACGAATTCGTCGATCGATTCGTAGCCGGCAGCGTCCGAACATTGCTTGACTTTGTCGAGCAGGTCGCCTTCGATTTTTACTTTGTGCGAACCAAACATGATTTCTCCTTTCACGGAACGGGTGTCATCCTGAGCGGAGCAAACACCCAAAGTAACTAGCGTGCATCCCACCTCGGCAAGGGATTTGCATAGTTCCTGCAAAGTTCCTGCCTGCGCAAACGATGAAAGCGCTTTTAAAACTGTTTCATTGTAGTTACTGCGATTCGAACACCGATTGCCCGCGCATGTCTTTTGTCTTGGCGATTCCAAATTGCGACAAAATTGTCGGCGCGATGTCAGTCAGGGCCGGTGACTTTGCCGCGAGCTTGCGATTACTCAAGATCACGCCCGGAACTTTCGTGAAGTCCATGCAATGGTCGCCGCTCCATGCGTTCGTGTTGTCTTCAAGCACCTCGGGTGTGAAAGCGCCAAGAATTGTCTTCCATCCGGCGCGATAGCCGCGATTGTAGCCGACGAGCGCCTCCGGCCCGGAATGCGCGTATGGCCCTTGATAAACTTCGGTGGCGAAATCGATGCGAGTGATCACTTGCGATTGATCTTTGGGATCGCGCACCTCTAAAAGCTTCTGCCGAATCTCGCGAAGCAGCGCATCGCTCTGATTCGGATCGACAATACCGTCACGCTCGCGCCCCCGCACATTGAGATATAGTCCATTCAATCCCAGTCCGTAGGCGCGACTGCGACTCCAATCGACGTCCGCGAACGGTTCGTTAGGATCGCCCGGGGCTCCACCTTTTCGCGTGATGTAGCCGTTATTCAACAACCATGTGTTCAGGTTAAAAGAATGGCGATAGGGTGCAAATCCATGATCCGAAAGCACGAGCAGCGTGGTGTTTTCGTCGACTCTGGGTAGAGTTTCTCCGAGTACTTGATCGATCTGTTGGTAGAACTCTTCGAGCGCATTGCCGTACTGCGCAGCCAGAGCGGGGTCGTATGCTGGGTGCTGTGGATCGGTGAGGCGCCACAACATGTGGGCATTTAGATCGAGGCTGGAGAAATAAAAAAAGAAAAGTCCGTCATGAAACTTCGGGAATTCGACGTCGAAGGCGCGGCGATGCTCGGCAAGAACGGTGTGAGCCTGCTCCAGATATTCCTTATCGTCGAGAACTCCAGCCGTCAGCGCCTTAGTATCCTCAGCGATGCCTTGCGTATGGTATTCACCGATCTGCTTCGCCAGGTCCCTGGAGTAATTCGACGGCGTTGAAATCGGCAACGCCGGGTTTTCAGGGTCGATATTGATTGGGGACACGTAAAGCTGAAAACGGGGGTGTGCCTGCTTGAGGTAAAAACGGCAAATTCCCTTGACGTTCCCAATGACCGGCATGAGCTGAAATTCCACCGGAACCCATCCACTCCATTCCCCTTCTTTCAAAACAAATTGCTGGTCTTGAAAACTAATTCGCGCGACAGCCTCGAGCGGATCGACGTCGACGGTGAACGGTTCGGTGGCGGGAGGCGAATTTTTTCGAAATGAGTTGTCTGGGCCGACCAGGTTCGACGCGACTCGATTGTTCTTCACTTCTACCTGTAAGATTTCTCCGCCTTCAACGGCGCCGACTGCGGCAGCGGGATCATCTGTGTAGAAAGTAAAGGTACCGTAGGTGCCGCGCAGGTCTGGGGTCCCCATACCTGAGAGAGTCTTGCCCTTGGCGGTGATGGGAGGAAAATTCGCCGGAATCCGATAGACAGAATTCGGTACGTGATGATCGTCGAGAATCTCCCAGAACGCTTTGCCGTGACGTAATTGTTCGGCCGTTCCGCTGCCTAGAGGTACAACCCAGTTGCCCAGGTGAAAATTGTGTTTCGGCGGCTCAACCCTCGACGTTGAAAAGTAAAGTTGAAATGTCTTGGGATCCCGATGGATGAAGTCGAATATGCCGTGGCCGCCGGCATCCATTCCGGTGATTAGGTTGGACCATGCGACCGGGCTTTGCGGTGGGATACTCGTCGTGAGCTTCTCGAACGAGCCCTGCGCGGCCAGGCGTGAAAAGTTCGGCATCTTGCCCTCGGCCATGTATTTCGCGAGCAGGTCAGGGTCGAGCCCGTCGACACCGAGAATGATCATTTTGCGAGGGGCGGTTGCGCGGTCGCGCGCCTGATTACAGGAAAGCAGCGAAATGGCGGCGGCGCAGGAAGCGAGCAGCAAACACGCAATGCGAAATCGACTTTTTAAGTGTCCCGTTGTTCTCTGCAATTTAGGCAACACGGTTATGAGATGTGTTAGAAGTTTCAAAAAGCGGCTGAGTCGATTGTACTTTACACTTACTTTTATGACGCTAAGAGCTGCTGCTGGCGCGTGGGTGGCACTGTTGAGTATCGTCCTGGCCGCTTCTAACTTTTCTGACGCGGCTACGAACCCGAGCCCCAACATCGTTTTGATTACGCTCGATTCCACTCGCGCCGACCGGATGGGATTTTTCGGCACGAAGCCATCGCTTACACCGAATATGGACCGTATCGCCGGCGAGAGTATGGTTTTCGAGCATGCCTACGCGCAGTCGCCGTGTAGCGTGGTCTCGCACGCGACGATTCTCACTGGCGCTTATCCGCAGGCTACTGGCATGAGCGAAATTGGCGGAACGCTGCACGCAACCCTTCCCTATTTGCCTGAACTGCTGAAAGTGAAGGGCTATCACACGGCTGCCTTTGTGAATTCGGCTAAGCTCGATGCGCGTAGCGGCCTTGCCCAGGGATTTGGTCGCGGCTTTGAAATATATGACATCGGTAACCGGCTTCATGCCGTCTCTGGCAAGCATCAGTCAGCCAAGGTTGAGGCGGGCCGCGAAGAAGTTGTCCGGCGTGCCTTGGCATGGCTTGAGCAGAATAAGCAAGCGCAGTTTTTTCTTTGGATTCACCTCGGTGATTCGCGGCCCGCAGGCGTAGCTTACAATTCGTCCATTGGGTCGTCAGACGCCGCTGTTGGTAAGATCATCGCCGCTCTTCAGCAACAAAATGTGGGCAGTGGGGGCCCCCCCGTACGGGCGAGCTCGGGCGAGCGTGCCTATCCTTTGTACGACAAGACGGCAGTGATTATCGTTGCCGCCGAGGGGGAAAGTCTTGGTGCACATGGCGAAGACACGCATGGCATCTTTCTTTATGACGAGACGATTCACGTTCCGCTGATTCTAAAACTTCCTCTAACGCAGGCTGAGTCGAAGCGGAGGGCAAGCCGCGTCAGCGCCAAAGCGAGGCTTGTAGATATCGCTCCCAGCATTCTTGAGATCGCGGGCGCTCCCGTTCCCTCGCAGATGCCGGGGCAATCGCTGCTGCGGATTGCAAAATCTGGCGCCGATCAAGCTGTCTTTTCTCAAAGCGATCTGCCCCAGCGCGGCTTTGGCTGGAGCCCGCTCGAATCATGGCGTGCCAGTAAGTATCTTTATATCCGCGCCCCGCAGCCCGAGCTTTATGACTTGTCGGTTGACCCCGGCGCAACTCACAACCTTGCCCAGAGTTCGAAGGCGACTCTCGATACCATGGCATCACAGCTCGACCAATTCGACCGGCATTTTAGTGGAGGCGCCGGCAAAAAATCTTCAGAGTTGAGCTCTTCTGAAATGCAAAAGCTCGCGTCTCTCGGTTACATTGGGCTGCAAAAGACATCCGGCACGGGAGGCGCGGTAGCGGGAATCGATCCAAAAGAAAAAGATAAGATTGCCATCGCCAACAAAGTCATTGCAGCTACGATGCCAGCGCAGCCGAGACCGGAGATGACGATTCCGGTTCTTAACCCAATCGTCGCCGCAGATCCTAATATTTTTTTGGCGCAGTATGGATTGGGAGTGGCCCTCGAGCGAGAAAAAAAATATGCCGAGGCGGTGAAGCATTTGCACAAGGCAATCGAACTGCAGCCCGATTCAGCGTGGGCGCATTATGAAATGGGCACGACATTACTGAAGGCTGGCGACTTCAAGACCGCAACTACTCACCTGGAAATCGCGGCCGAACGGCTGCCGAATTTCGATGAAGCTCACCTGGCTCTGGCCGAAGCCTACGACCACTCGGGGCGCACGGACGACGCCAAGCGGGAACGAGGAAAAAGCGGGACAGAAATAATTGGAAGCAAAATCCATTGAGCGAACTACTCACGAGTCTGGTCTTTACCGCCAGCGGATTGCAGTGCGACCGCTTTCGCTTTCTCCCGATTGGCGTTCTGCTCCTGGCCAACCTGATGGTATGCCTCTGCTAAAGCGGCGTGCGCTTCCGCGGACTCTGGATCCGATTTGATGGCTCGGCTCAATTTCGGGATTGCCCCGTTCGGATTTTCTAATTTCAGCAGCATTTCGCCATATTTCAGATTCGTCAAAAAGTGGCCCGGATCGAATTTCAAACTGCTTTCGAATTCCTCGGTGGCTTCATCGACCTGCTTTAGTCGCAAGTGCACCGCCCCCAGATAGAAATGCATCTGCGCCGATTTCGGAGTGCAGACGACCGCCGCCTTCATTTCGGGCAAAGCAGCCTCCCAATCGCCGGTCTTGATGAGGGCCAAGGCGAGCTCGTAGTGCGCCATGCCAGATGACGGATTCTTTTCTGCCGCCGTCCGCAGCACTGGCAAAGCTTCCTGATAGCGCTCTCGATGGACGAGCGCGCGTCCCAACTCGAGATAGCCGCTCGACAGTTCGGGGTCCTGCTTGAGAACCTGCGTCAATTCAGCAATCGCTTCGTCATAGTGATCTTCTTCGAGGTCGACCAGAGAGCGATGAAAGCGGTTTGCCGTGTCGATCTTGGCTTTGGGGTCGATTCCAGCACTTGCCTTGTTCTCGGGCCCGGCGCTGTCAGAGGCGAGGTAACCCAGGGCGCGGAGTTTCTCTGCCTGAGTAGGATCAAGCTTCGTCGCTTCGGACTTTGTCCGGCTGCTTTTCTGCTCAAACTCAGCAAGCTGTGAAGCGAGCGTGTCGGCAATAGCCTTGTCGGTGCCAGCCAGATTTTTAACGGCGGTTGGATCAACAGTCTGATCGTAAAGTTCTCGCCTGGGAGCCTTCACGTACAGGTATTTGCTCGTTCGCCATGATTGCAGTTCGCTCCATCCAAAGGCGCGGTGGCCGTAGTTAGTTTCGGAATAAACCGGTTGCTCGACGGACTTGGCTTTATTGTCTCCGGCTGGCTTGTCGCCCATCAGAGAGAAGAGCGATCGCGCCTGGATTGTGGGTGGCGGCGAACCGCCCGCTGCCTCGAGCAAGGTAGGAGCGATATCAGCCAACGCGACTTTCGCCTCAATCCTCTTGCCCGCGAAGCGCTCCGAGGGCAGCTTGACCAGTAGCGGCACGTGGATTGTTTCGTCATACAAAAACATGCCGTGGCGCTCTTCCCCATGCTCGCCGAAAGCCTCGCCATGGTCGGCTGCGATCGCGATCACGGAATTCTGATAGAGCCCGTGCTTCCGCAAAACATCAACGAAGCTTCCAACGATCGAGTCAGTGTAGGCAATCTCTCCGTCGTAGAGTGCGGAAGCGTAGTGAGTCTTGAACGGTTCTGGCGGGTCGTAGGGATCGTGGGCGTCGTAGAAATGCAGCCAGATAAAGAATGGCCCCTGCTGGTGATGGCTGAGCCATCCTAAGGCGTGATCGGCAACTTCTTCTGCACGACGCTCGATGCTTTTGTAGCGGTCCTCTCCGGGCTTGCGCTGGTGAAATTTGGCGTCATAGATATCAAAGCCGCGTTGAAAGCCCGGAGCCGACGCCGCCGGGTCAAGGATATACGCCCCGAGGAAAGCCGCAGTGTGGTAACCGCGCTTATGTAGAAGATCAGGCAGGTAAGGCAGGTCAGCGCCCAAGGGTGCACCCAGGTCTTCAAGGTGGCTGTATTGCGGGTAGGTGCCGGTCAGAAGCGCGGCATGTGACGGTGTGGTTAGTGGAACCTGCGCATAGGCCTTGGTAAAGACCACGCTCTGCTTGGATAGGGCATCGAGATTCGGCGTAAGCCCGCGATCAGAGCCGAGGAATCCCATGCGGTCGGCACGGGTGGTATCGAGGGTGATGAGGATGATATTGGGCTTGGCGCTGGATTGCTGAGGCTTGGAATTTTTTACTACATCAGCACTACTTGCCGGGAGAGCTAAACACAGAATGAGAATAGAAAATTGAACTAACCGCACGGGAAAAAGTCTAGCACATGGCCACTTGCTGAACGATTGATAGCCCGTCGGCATTGAAGCAAAAAAACAGGCCGACCTAAGAGGTCGGCCTGAAAACTCAGATAACGCAGTTTAGAAGTCGAATCTGATTGCTAACTGCGTAATGCGGTGACCACCCGTGTCCCCGGTAGTTTGTGTCGATTGGCCAAATGCAGGGCTGCCAAAGTTAGCGCCGCCTCCGCCGCTATCCGGGTTAAGGAAATTGGGATGGTTAAGCAGATTAAAGAAGTTAGCGTCGAATCTAAACGCCGCTCGCTCGTTGATTTTAAAGTTCTTGCTTAGGCCGAAGTCAATGTTGGCAAAATGCGGCCCTGGGAGAGATCCTCTACCCACATTTGGATCACACCATAACCCGCCATGCGTATTTACGTTGATCGCCGGATTCGTCAGGCATGCGGACGCTTTTACGAACTGGGTCGGATCAAACCATTGCTTTCCAACACCGTTCGCGGTGAGCACATTCATGGGGTGGATCGTGTCTACGATCGAGCCTGTCCCAATGAAGTTCGGTCGATCAATGCGAGTTCCGTCTTTATTGGAGTCGCTCGAACCGTCATACAAGCCGATCGGCGCACCAGTGTTCCAGGAAACGATGCCGTTCGTTGTCCATCCCCCCAGAAAACGGTTGCCATGGAAGATAGGCAAGTCGTAATTAAAGGAGACAACGACCCGGTGACGGATATCGAAATCAGACGGACCGTAATCGTTCCTTATGTTCTGGACGTCGGTTGCCGATACAGCCGCATTCCTTCCGCGAAACACATCACTAAGCTCGTCGAGGGATTTGGCATAGGTGTAATTGGCATTCATCGACAGACCATGGCTGAAACGTTTACGGAGAGTCAGATCAAATGCGTTGTAATTGGAACCATAATAGTTTCCACGCGCGTTGTCGCTGTTGAAGATCTGGTTTGGACGTGCCCCCAGCGCCGCGCCGAAAGATAATCGACCATCGAACGTGTTGCGGTTAAGGATGCCGATCAGCTTACGACCCTCGGTACCAACATAGTTGGCCTCGAGAGCAAAGTCCTTCCCTAACGCATATTCCACGCCAAAGTTTTGCTGCATGTAATACGGCGAGACCAGATTCTGATCCATGTGGCGAGGGACTGGTTTCGGCAATCCCAATGGGAAGAAGGCCGGGTTCACGAATGCTGAAGTGGCAGAGAAGGGAACGGTTAGAAGACCCGGAGTCTGAAGGGCTCCCAGAGCAATGCCGCTGCTGAATCCTGTCACTTCATCCGCATAGTAAGGCGCATTGAAGCGTATGTTCTCAAAAGTGTTGTTGTAGATGCGATCGTAGAACTCTCCAAACGCACCCCTGATGACAAGCTTCTGGTTGCCCATCGTATCGAGGGCAAATCCGATGCGGGGACCGAAGTTATTGAGGTCTTTGTTCCAGATACTGGTGTTGTGAACCTGGAAGGTCGCACCGGCCTCGTAGGAATAATATTGGCTATTCGATGGAAAAAACTGGTTGCACGGAGGTGTAGCACAGGAGAACGGAGTTACGCCATCCCCGAAATAAACGTTGGAATCGATGTTCGGCCGGAAATTATGAGGCGGGCCGAAATATTCCCAGCGCAATCCAAGGTTAACGGTCAGTCGTGAACTAACGCGCCAATCGTCCTGCCCATAAATGCCCACTTCGTTGGCTCGATAACCGCGATAGAAGTTCGGCAAGGCACCGGTGCTCGGGACGACTGCAGCGCCGGCGTAGTACCAGGAGCCGACTCCAGCATAGCCATAGTGTTGGTTGATCGCGTCGGTGAAAACTCCGTCCGTGATCAGGCTCTCGGCGCTCCAGCTTGCGAAGTGGCCGTAAGCGTCGTTGCTAAACGTGGATTTGTTTCGCGTACGGCGGTATTCCCCGCCAAACTTAAGCTGATGCTTACCGTGAGTGATTGAAATGTCATCCTTGTATTGAAATTCGTTTTCTGTGAAGAATTGCGGAATGCCCGTCGAGGCACCCAATCCGACTCCCAAAGCGTCGACCGAGTACTGTTCCGGAATTCCCGCGCTGCCCGGATCAATGAAATTAGCGGTGCGGCGAACGTAGCCGATTTTAAAAGCGTTTAAGACCGTTGGCGAGAGGGTGTGGGTCCAATTTAGGCCGGCGGTCTGGGCTCGATTCGGGTTATCTTCCGGCACGCCGAAGGTGGTATCGCTGCCGCAGAAATTGCAAGAAGTGTGAGTGTTCTCGAGAAGGTAGGTAGCGCCTATGCGGTCTTTGCTCCCGATGTTTTGGTCTACTTTTACACTCAGCCGGAATTGGTTGATAGGGGTCACGGAAGACTGGGTGTCCGATGCGTAAATCGGAACCGGATAGGCAGGCATGAGACCGAGGAGGCCGTTACCAAAGGCGTCAAAACTGGTGCAGACAGCTGCTGCGGTGACAGGGTCCGTACAATCCGCAGTGGAATTGACCAACGGCATGGCCTGCGGCCACTTGGCGGCTAACTGATTAAAAATGGGGCCTACGGTCGTGGGCAAGTTGGTGCATGCGCCAGCGCAAAATGGCTGAGCATTTACGAACGCTGCCAACTGGCCGCTGTTGACGAAATTATAGAATTGCTGCGTCATCACCGTGGCGGTGATTGGAGAGGACTGGCGGAGCCGATGTTCCTCAGCGCTGACATAGAAAAAGGTTTTGTCTTTAACGATGGGACCGCCGACCGAACCGCCAAATTGATTTCGGACAAGGTGGTCCTTCAAGGCTACGCCGTTAATGGGCCTGGCTGCATTGGTAAACCAATCTTCCGCGGCCAAAGCCTGAATGCGGTTGTATTCAAACAAGGATCCATGCCATTGATTGGTGCCGCTCTTTAAAACCGTGTCGGTTACGAACCCGCCGACTTTGCCGTATTCGGCGCTGAAATCGTGGGTGATCACGCGATATTCTTCAATCGCATCGGGCGAAATTGACGTGTTTGAGCCGCCCTGGCCACATGGCACGCCGCAGAGCGAAACGCCGCCCTGACCTTGCTCGTTATTGTCGACGCCCTCGACCATGTAGTTGCCGCCGCCGGTTCGAACGCCGTTCACGGCCGCGCCGCGGAATGTGCCACCCGCCTGCTGCTCAGGAACTGCGCCCGCGACCAGATTGATGAAGTCGTTGGAATTGCGCGCCTCGAGAGGCATGTTTTCCCATACTCGACGATCGATCAGCTGGGACAAAGATGAGTCTTCGGTCTGCACGATCTGAGCGCCCGCTTCGACCGTTACTTGCTCAGTGGCTGCGCCAATCTCTAGCCTAATTTCGCGCGTGGTAATCGTTCCCACGCTGACGATAATGTTTTGGACCTTGGTCGACTTGAATCCCTTGGACGCAACTTCGAGAGAGTAACTGCCTACGATTGGCAGTGCCGCGAAAGTATAAGTCCCCGCGCTGGAGGACATCGTGGTTCGGACCTCGCCGGTGGCAGAGTTGGCCAGCTTCAGCTCAACGCCGGAAACAACTGCTCCGGTCGAGTCAGTGACCTGTCCAGACAGCTGACCACTGCCGCCCTGCCCGAAGGCTGCCAGGCTTAGAGCCAAAACCACAAATGCCAAAAGCAAGCGGCTGACAATATTGCGGAATGCGAATTCCATTCGATTTCTCCTATTCAAGTCGGTACCACTAAAACTAAAGTGTCTTTTCGAAACGTTCATAGCACGGGCACGGAAGCTTCAACCGCACGCGAACCCAAAAAGTTGAAGAGAACATGAATTAAGTGCAATCGGGTTTCCAAGGTGAACAAAAAATATTGTTTATGTTTTCAATAACATAACGATGGCGGACTGCCGCGAATACAATTTCTGGGAGCTTCCATGTGTGCGATCTATGGAAAACTGAATTGGCGGAGTGGTGTTTTGCTAGGGCATAAATTGGGAGGCAGGAAAGGATCGATGGCGGAATTTTGTAGCAACAAGGATCAGCCGAAGTTTATCGAGGGAATCGCGCTCTACAACTCCGGCCGCTTTTTCGAAGCGCACGAGGCGCTGGAAGATGTCTGGCGATCTGTCCCGATCGACAACCCGTCGAGGCTCCATTGCCAAGGCATGGTTCAACTCGCGGTGGCGTTCCACCACCAATCGACCGGGAACTTTGCCGGAGCGGCGTCGGTGCTGGAGCGTGCCGTGCGCAACCTTGATCGCGCGGAGGAGACGTTTGGTGATTTGAATATTGGGAAGCTTCGCGCCATGTTAAAACCGTGGCAGCGCTATTTTTCAGAGGTTAATAACCGGAAGGTCGGTGGAGGGCAGCATTCTCGGCATTCAAACTCAACGGCGGGTGAACCATCAGCTCCTCCTCTTCCGATCATTCACTACCGCCATCACGAGCAGCGACCTAACTTGTAAGCGCCGGGACAAGATTTCCGGCTGCTAGAATCCTCTGGTGAATCACGCTACCAAATCCCCGGTTACGAGCGAAAGCACGGAGGGATCTGACGCCATTCCTCTGCTCGATCTGAACCGACAATATGCGGGCATTCGCGAGGAGATTCTGGCGGCGATTGCTAAGGTGTGCGATTCGCAGAGCTTTGTTCTGGGGCCGGAAGTTGAGGCGCTTGAGCGTGAAATCGCTGTCTTCACCGGTGCCAAGTTTGCAGTCGGCTGCTCTTCCGGGACGGACGCGCTCTGGTTAGCTTTGGTCGCGGCTGGCGTTCGATCTGGCGATCGCGTGGTAACGACTCCTTTCAGCTTTTTTGCATCTGCGAGTTCGATTGTGCGCGCAGGCGCGACACCGGAGTTTGTCGATGTGGATCCCTCCACGCTCAACCTCGATGCCTCACGGGTGGAAAAGCTGTTGTCGGCGGAAGGCACTCGTGGAAAAAATGGGGCAGGTGTAATCCGTGCCGTGCTGCCGGTTCACCTCTACGGGCAGTGCGCCGACATGGACGGCTTACGGCGCGCCGTCTCTTCTCTTAGTGGTGAGGGTTTTAGTGGCGAGGGTTTTAGTGGTGAGGGTTTTAGTGGCGCGGGAACTGGCGACCTTCAAAGCCAGGGCATTGTAATCATAGAAGATGCCGCACAGGCGATTGGCGCTGAGTGGAACGGGCGCTCCGCCGGGTCACTTGGCATTGCCGCCGCATTTAGTTTTTATCCAACGAAGAACCTCAGCGCTTATGGAGATGCTGGGATTGTGACCACGTCCAGCCCAGAGATGGCCGAACACATGCGGCGTCTGCGCAACCACGGCAGTTCGAAGCGCTATTATCACGACGAATTTGGATGGAATAGCCGGATGGATGCGATTCAAGCGGCGGTGCTGCGAGTCAAGATGAGCCGTATTTCAGGCTGGAACGATAGCAGGCGACAGCATGCCTCGATGTATGACCGGCTTCTGGCGGATGCGGGCCTGTGCGCCTCGTCTCCAGCAGCTGAACCGAGCCAATCACCGGTGAGGTTGGTCGGACGAAGCTCCCAGGCAAAACATGTTTTTCATCAGTATGTGATTCGTGCTCGACGCCGCGACGCATTGCGGAAGTTTCTCGCCGAGAGAAAAATCGGTTCTGAAGTTTACTATCCGCTGCCGCTGCATTTACAGCCTGCCTTCGCCTATCTCGGCCTCAAGCCGGGAAGCTTTCCGGTGGCTGAATCAGCTGCGCAGGAGGTACTGGCTTTGCCGATGTTCCCAGAGTTGACCGAGGCGGAGATTCGCCGGATAGTCCAGACGATCGCAGAATTCTACTCGTGACTCTAGACGCTTGCCTGTAGCGAGTCTGGCGTTCGTTTCAAAAGCAAACCCTCATCCTACCGCGAATGATCGATTTCACTTGCCGCAGCGAGTCGCTGCTCGATTCCATTAACGCGAGCGCTTCGATCTTCTGGACGCGGCGTGAGGCGGCTCCTCGCTGGGTGCAAGCACACGGCGCACGATAGGAGTGTTTAATTTGTACTTGCGTTCCACGACTTTGCCATCGTCATCCTTAGTTCGCAGAATAAAGACGGGCAGCACGCCTTCTTTATCGAAACTCTCCTGCGATACTTTCACCGGCAACTCGCCATGCACTCGCTCGCGATATGCCGTTTCGTAGCGATGACGTTTCACGTTCCAGGTAAAAACGCGGACTTGGTCAAAGTCGTAGGGCAGGCCATCTCTCGGCTCGCTGACCAGCGTCAGATATTGGGACACTTTTTTGTCCCCGTCCTGCACCTGGTTGAGCACGAAAGATGCGATGATGCGCTGTCCCTCGGCATATTGCGCGATATCGAGCGGAATATCGAGGTCGATCATGCGGGCGAGCACCCATCCCACGCGATTGTGAGAATCGCGCACCAGCCACCAGTCTTCTTTAACAGGTGTGGCCGGCGCCGGAGCCGAAGCCTTCCTATCTTTTGTGGCGTTGGTCTCTTTTGTGGCGTTCGTCGCCGTGCCACGCGGGGTGGCTGCCACGGATCCCGGCTTATCAGCCGTTGCGCGTTTTAGGAGCGACAGCTTTTCGCCGGATGAGATCTGGTAGAGATGTTCGGTGTCGCGCCCCGGCTCAACGTGGAGATTGGTGTCATTACGAGGAGCGCCCTGCGCCTGAATCGGGTCTTTCTGGTTGTCGGCGGTCAGCTTCTGGATGCGGTCGTAAACGTCCTGCCCCACGAGATAACGCTGCTCAAGCCATCCCGTTGCGCCAGTAGCGGTGCGAACCTTGACGAAGCGCCGGTCATGATCGAGCACTTCAACGCGGTCGCCATTTTTCACTACTCCAGCCTTCTCATAGACGGCCGATACCTGATCGCGCAAATTGGCCTGGACGGCGGCGACGTAGGCGACTTCGAGGGTGCGACCGCGTCCGCGATTGCAGGCGGCGAGAAAAATGGCGACAGTGAGGCAAAATGCCAGCGCTAACGCTCGAAGTGGGGATTTGGGGAAGAACTTCACTGGATCGTTAGGTTAGGCGTTTACTGTAACGCGGCGTTGGAACGCTGGTCTATGAGCGTCCCGCGCCTGGATGCAAGTCACACGCTCTTCAGCGAGAGATATTGGAAAACAGTGGGGCCCTCTCCGACAGATATCGGTTTTAGCATCACGGATTGACGTTCACCGGAGTTGCTGGACTTACAATGCCCCCGGCCGATGCCGTAATACTTGTGGAGCCCGGAGCAAGTGCCGTGACCACTCCGCCGTTCACAATAGCGACCGACGGGTTGCTGGACGTCCAGGTTGCTGTACTTGTAATGTAGACCGCGCCGTTGCACGTGGTCGCCTGGGCGGTGATTGGTACTGTGTTTTGGCCTTGTATTGAGACGCTAAGGGTCACGGTCGAGGCTGGATTAAGCGTTATTGACTGGATACACCCTACAGTGACGGTAAGCTGCCCCGTCCCCTTGATGGTGGGATTTTGCGTCGCAGTCGCGGTGATGGTTGCGGTACCGGTGGCTACCGAGGTCGCCAGTCCGCCGGCGGTAACTGTTGCAACAGTAGGGTCGGAACTAGTCCAGGTGACTGCAGGGCTGCCGGTGCTGCCATCGTTAAAGGTGCCGAAGGCGGTGTACTGCTGGGTATTGCCGGTGCTGCCTGTCTGGAGAGTCGCGGTCGCTGGCGTAACGGTAATGGAGCTGAGTGTCGGCTTAACAAAAAATCCCCGGCAGCCGGCCCCGAAGGCCACGAGTATCAATCCAGCAAAAGCAAGCGTCAGCGGCACTCGTCGCCCATTTAACATAGAAAAATCGCCTCGATTGTCGCAATTTTAGCAGACCGCCCGACCCTCTCCGCAGGCTGCAAGTGCACGGACTGGTACCAGCTCAGACGACTGGCTTGCCGATACTTCCTGAACGCGAGGGGTGGAACAACTTGCGTTGAATCTTCTAAAAAATAAGGACGCTATTTGCCAACATCACCTAACAACTGGACCGAGACGCCTTCATCGACCTTTTTTTCCCAGCATTGGCAATTCTTGCGTCGATCGGTTTTCTGGAGGCGAAGCCTTCGCTGGTGCTGTGCCAGTTTGTAATGCCGGTTTCGCCCAGTTTCCAGCACAACAACAACACTTCACCATCGACTTTGCAAGGAAAGTCGAGCAATCCTATTTCTATGTCTTTCACTTGAACCCCAGTCGCATCGATTTCGGCGAGCGCGTCTTTGAGCCGGCGAATAGCTTTCTCTCTCTGTGCTTTTCGGCGCGCCAAGTGGACTACGTTCAGCATCGTGCCACCGTTCAAGAACACGCGATGGGCGGTCTCCTGAAGTTCGTTGTCGACATCCTCAATTACTTTTTTGCCGTTAATGGCGTGACGCAATAAGGACTCGAGGATGGGCAGCAGGATCTGGGCTTCATCCAGAGAAAAAGTTCGGTTTGGCATCGTACTAAACAGTGTACCGGAACAAGCTTCCATCTTGCTCTCGGTCGTCTCCTTTAGGGTTAACTATTTAGTTAGAGTCAACTTTTTAGTCTGAATCCGTCGAAACTCCGCAGTCTCCGTAAAGGGCTAGCACTAGCGCTGATTGCGCCCGACATTACCTTCTGCCATGCGGTCTGAAATTGATCCATTTCGGGCGCCGTTCCGATGGTGATTCGAGTGTAGGTCGGCATCGAAGGCCAGATCCGTCCGATAAAAATTTTCTGTTTTGCCATGGCATCGATCGCGGTTTGCGCCGGGCGTTTCGTGTCGAGCATGAAGAAGTTTGTTTCGGAGGGGATATATGAATATCCGTTCTTATCAAGCCAGGCAAAAACCTGGGTCCGGACCGACGTATTCAGGCGCTTGCGTTCCGGCACCAACTGCGCGTCCATTAAACTCGCGGACGCAGCCACCAGTGCCGTGATCGGCATGGCATTCCACCCATTATAATTTTCTATTTTTTCGAGCAGATCGGGACGCCCGAAAACCGCTCCGCAACGCAAGCCGGCCATGCCGTAGATTTTTGAGAACGTGCGGAGCAAAACAATATCTTTTCCAGCTTTCACCAGATCCATTGCCGAGGGCGCGTCGCAGAAGTGAATATATGCTTCGTCCACCAGCACGACCGAATCTGTCGGTTTCTTCTCGAGCAAATACTCGATATCGTCGTGCGAGGTGAGCGTGCCGGTCGGATTATTGGGCGTGCAGATGTAGAACACACCGGCATCGGGGGCGGCCGCCAGCATGGCCTTCACGTCGTGCGCGTAGGCTTTCGTCAGCGGCACCTTCACAACTTTCGCGCCGATCGCGTTGGCAGCAAAGACTCCTGCTTCGTAACCCGGGTCTGCGGTGACAAAACTTCTCTGCCTTGAGCAGAACCCGGCCACGGTGTGATGAAGGGGTTCGCTTGATCCGGGATAGACACGTACCTGCTCGACTTTCAGGCCTTCCATGTCGGCTAAAGTTTTCACCAAGTCGTCGGTGAGCCAGTCGGAGTACCGTCCACCTTGGGAAAGAATCGCGGTGGCTGCGGCTCGAGCTGAGGCTGAAGGTCCAAGCGGGTTTTCGTTGGCGTCGATGTGAATTTCGTCTTTACTCATTGAAGACGGCTTTTTCGCCGCATACGCAAGCATTGGTTCAGTAACAATTCGCATGGCCATAGCAGCGGCAGTAGCGGCAGTTAGACTGAGAAAAGAGCGGCGCGATGGCAGGGATAGGTTGTTGTTGCCGGTTGGTCGAGCGACCATAAGTCACCTCAGTGTCGGCAATCTTATCTCAACTTGACACGCCGTTGAAGGCATTTGTGATACCCTTCGCGCCTCCATGAAATCGGCCTCTATCGCCGCTTCCAGTGGGGTTTGGCATTCTCGGTTTGCGATTATTCCAGGAGATTTCATGAAACGCCCACTCGTCGCCCTATCGCTCTTGCTCTTTGTCGCCCTTGCGTTGGCAGCGCTCATTCCTTCAACCACGCTTGTGCAGGCTGGCAGCACAGCAGATGAGTCTTCCGCCGATACCGGCGCGCTCGGTAAAGCGGAAGCATATTGCTTGAACCACGGGGGAGAGGTGGACACCCGCGCTCCTTACTTCAACACGAACGACGCACAGCAGGGTTGGCTGCGGCTCGCAGGAGACCGCCAGTTCTGCAAGTTCACGTCCAAGGCGGATGGATCGCGCATCCATATCCTGCTCTCAACTCTTTACAGTGATCAGCCAACGATGGCGGCGCTCGCCTACTATGCCAAGGTTCCCTATGGCGGCACTTGCAATGGCAAC
>JANYKL010000096.1 GCA_025361625.1 Acidobacteriaceae bacterium | reverse complement strand
TGCGCGAAGTGAAGGCGGGACACGATGGAACCTGGGTCGCACATCCGGGATTAGTCCCAGTGGCGAAAGAAATCTTCGACCAGCATATGCCGGGGCTGAATCAAATTTCCTCGCCGGCGCCCGGAGTCGAAGTCCCGAAACACCCGATTCAAGCTGAGGATTTGATCCAAGTCCCCAAGGGCGAGATCACCGAAACAGGACTGCGCTGGAACATCGACGTTGGCTTGCAGTATCTCCATGCCTGGCTGGGCGGATTGGGCTGCGTTCCGATATACAACCTGATGGAAGATGCAGCCACCGCGGAAATCAGCCGCGCTCAAGTGTGGCAGTGGGTGAAGTACGGATCGAAACTGAGCAATGGCAAGGCCGTTAGCGCTCTAATGGTAAAAGAGATGATTGTTCGGCGCGCGAACGAACTGGGCAGCGACGCGAAGCTGAAGCAGGCCGCCCGAATTCTCGAGAGCCTGACGACAAGCCCTGACTTCGCCGACTTTTTGACGCTTGCCAGTTATGAGCTATTAGACTAGAACGGCAGTGCATGGATGCCAGAAATTCTCCAACGAGCGCACCGATCGACCCTCGCCTTCTGTCGAAGCTTGAGCAACACGTAGCTTCGCGCGAGGTCCAGCAAGGTATCCAGCGTTTGCAAGCTCATCAGGAGCTGATCACCGGCCTCAGTCCCGCCCAGGAAAACGCCGCTCGCTTGATGGCTCTGCTGGCGATCTGGATTGATATCGGCTTTCCCAGCCCTCCGTTACCCGAGCTTCTCAGCCGCTTCAAGTCGAGTGCCGCAGCCCGCTCCAAGCTCTCCGTTGGTGATTACATCCGCCTGCGCGTTACCGAGGGCATGGCGGCTATGGGCGAAGAATCGATGGAAGCGGCAATTGCACACTTTGATTTCGCGCTCACCATGAGCGATGAACTTGACGATCAGTTCCTGCTTGCAATCGTTCACTTCTGGAAAGCGCGCTGCCTGCGGCGCAGAGGGGAATACGACGAAGCCTTGCTTTCGACGAGCAAGGGCAAAGAGTTAGCTCTCGCACTCGGTCACGTGCGCATGGCTGCAGTCATGCAGGTGCTTGAGGGCTGGCTCTTATTTCAGCAAGGCAAGTGGAAAGAAGCGCTGCGAGTAACGCGCGCCGCGGAAAATACCTTGCGCGAGACGGACGATTACGTGACGCTCGGCAATATTCAATCTTTCTATGGGCGGCTGGCGCGGAGAGAAGGACGATTTGACAAGGCAATCGAGTTTTTCGAAAGCGCAATCCGCGACTATGAAAAGCGCGATCCAAGCCATCCGAACCTGGCGCGGTCTTTGGCCAACATGGCTTTAGCGAAACGCGGAATCGCTTTGCAATTGCAGAAACGGGTGGATCGTGAGTCTGCAAAGCGCCGCAAGGGAACTTCTTCGCGGGCATCGAAAAGTCAAAAAGTCACGGCCGGTCAGAACAGTAGGGAGCCGGATCTTCGCAAGCATGATTATCTCGAGCGTTTGACGAAGTTACGGAAGGAAGCGCTCGAGCACCTTCAGTCTGCAAGCGAGATCTATCGCCAGCGACCCAACTCCCACGGCGCCGGCACCGTATATCTCAACGCCGCCTATATTCACCTAGATGGCGGAGATTATCAGCGAGCTGAAGAAGAAGCCGCTTCGGCTTACGATGTAGCCGAGCAAAAGCAGGATTACATTTTGATGGGAAGAGCGCGAATATTGCAGTGCATGATTGAAAACGCGAAGGTCGAAGAAGATGTCGGCGGCGAAGACCCTGGCAGCGGCGCCCGCCGCGCGATTGAATTCAGCCAGGAGGCGATTCAACTGGCAACCCATACACAGCATCGCTTACTGCTAGCCCGGGCCCACGTGTGGCAAGGTCTTACGCACGCTAACTCTTTTTTTGACAATTTAGAAGCAGCACGAGAATCGTATGACGCGGCGCGGGCGCTCTGCGGATCGAACACGTCGGATCATAACGTTGTGCTTGATCTGCAGCTATTGGGATCGAAAGTTCTTCATAAAGGAAGTTTGCATCCCACCCTGAAAGCATGGTCGCAAGGTGCGGTTGGCGATAAGACGTTCCGCCAGATCAGCGAGGAATTTGCGGAGATAGTAATTGCGCGGGTGTGGGAACGTGAAGGACGAAAAGTGTCCAGAGTGGCGACACGATTGTCCATCTCCCCCAAAAAAGTAAGACGGATTTTAGCGCGCGTTGGGCGCCGTAGGCCTGCGCCGTAAATAAAATATCAGGCGGTTGCCTGACTGAAGCGACGGCCCATTGCGGTGAGCCCGATGGGACAACCGCAATCGCGTATCTGGCACCGTTAGCGGAAGCCAGTGTGAAGTGGCGGGAATCGAAACGGGCGCCTGAGAGATCAGATACCGAGAGATCAAATAACTATGAAAATCGCAAAAGATGTCACCGAATTGATTGGCCACACGCCGCTCGTCCGTTTGAACAAAGTTACAGAGGGCGCGGTCGCCGAAGTTGTGGCGAAAATGGAAAGCCGCAATCCCTTGGGGAGCGTGAAAGATCGCATCGGCGTCAGCATGATCGCGGAAGCTGAAAAAGCCGGACGGATTCAACCTGGAAAGACAGTACTGATCGAGCCAACCAGCGGAAACACGGGCATCGCTCTTGCATTTGTGGCTGCCGTTAGAGGCTACAAGTTGATCCTCACCATGCCTGAAACCATGAGCACAGAGCGGCGAGTGCTTCTGCTTGCCTTGGGAGCGCAAATCGTTCTGACGCCGGGCCCGCGAGGTATGAAGGGCGCCATCATGAAGGCCGAAGAGTTACTAAAGTCGACGCCAGGCTCTTACATGCTTCAGCAATTCGATAATCCCGCGAATCCAAAGATTCACTTTGAGACGACCGGCCCCGAGATTTGGGAGGACACCGGCGGCCGTGTCGATATTCTCGTTGCGGGTGTGGGCACAGGCGGCACGATCACCGGAGTCGCAGAGTACATTAAGCCTAAGAAGCCGTCGTTCCAGGCCGTTGCGGTTGAGCCTACCGACAGCGCCGTCTTGTCAGGCGGGTCACCCGGCCCTCACAAAATTCAAGGAATCGGGGCAGGTTTTGTTCCGAGCATCTTGCGCCGCGATCTTGTCGATGAAGTGATTTCTGTCAGCAACGAAGACTCGCTCAAGATGGCCCGCAGACTTCCGCTTGAAGAGGGATTACTGGTCGGCATATCTTCGGGCGCTGCGGTGGTGGTGGCTTTGCAGGTTGCGAAGCGACCCGAAAACGCCGGTAAGTTGATCGTTGTCATTCTGCCGTCATTCGGTGAGCGCTACCTGAGTAGTATTCTTTTTGAGGAACTGAGGAATCAGGCGCTACAGATTCCAACTGTTCAGCTTCCGGGCTGATTCTAAACGGCGACGATCGGCAAGCCATGTCGGGTATCTTATCTTTAATCCGCGAGGACGTTGCCAACGTCCTGGAGCACGACCCGGCGGCTAGATCGCGCCTTGAGGTCTATCTCTGTTACTCCGGCCTGCACGCGCTGTGGTTCTATCGGCTGAACCATTGGGTTTGGGACAAAAACCTTTACCTCTTTGCGCGCTGGCTATCGCAAGTGGCTCGCTTTCTCACGGGGATAGAAATTCATCCCGGAGCGCAGATTGGACGGCGTCTCTTCATCGATCACGGATTTGGCGTGGTGATTGGGGAGACAGCCATCGTTGGCGACGACGTGTTGCTCTACCAGGGAGTTACGCTTGGGGGCACGGGGAAGGAGCAAGGGAAGCGACATCCCACTCTGCTCGATCACGTCGTTGTCGGAGGCGGCGCAAAGATTCTCGGCAACATTACCGTTGGCCGCAACTGCCGCATCGGCGCGGGTTCTGTGGTTCTGCGTGATGTTCCCGATGATTCGACCGTCGTTGGCGTTCCTGGCCACGTTATCTTTCGAGGAGGAAAGCGAGTCGTTATCACCGATCCTAAACAGATCAACGATCCGCTGAGTGAAGCCCTGGCGGCGGTTGCGACGGAGGTAAAAAAATTATCGGAACGGTTGAGCCATCTCGAAGGCGCCGGCGCGGAACCCGTTTCTGACTCGATGCAACGAATTATGGAAGATGTCGACTATCAAATTTGACTCATCTTCAAAGCCTAATCTGAACCGAAGCTTGTCATCCTAAGTGAAGCGAAAGACCTTTGCATCATCTCGTGCGAACAAAATCGCATCTTCAAGTTCGTCAAAACGATGAATTGAGATCGCCGAACCCTGCATGCATGTGGTCAAGTATCGCGGTTTCCATCGTGCATCAGTATGATGGTTTGTTCCGGTCGAACTTCCTCAAATGAAATACGGCTTCGTCATCGACAACCGCAAGTGCATCGGATGCCACGCCTGTACTGTTGCCTGCAAGACTGAAAACCATGTGCCGGTTGGCGTGAACCGGACATGGGTGAAATACGTCGAGAAGGGCTTGTACCCTAACACGCGACGCGTCTTTCAGGTCACGCGCTGCAATCATTGCGAGAAGCCTCCTTGCGTAACGATTTGTCCCGTGACTGCGATGTATCAGCGGAAGGATGGCATTGTCGATTTCGATTCCAGTCGCTGTATCGGATGCAAAGCGTGCATGCAAGCGTGCCCATACGATTCGATCTACATCGACCCAGAAGATCACACAGCAGCGAAATGCCATTACTGTGCGCACCGTACCGAAGTCGGACTCGAGCCCGCCTGCGTGATCGTTTGCCCGGAGCACGCCATCATTGCGGGAGACTTAAGCGACGCCGCGAGCGAGATCGCGCAGTTGGTCGCGCGCGAGCCGGTGCGTGTTCGCAAGCCCGAGCAGGGTACTCAACCGAAGCTTTTTTATATCGACGCCGACGAGAGCGCTATTGTTCCGACGGCGGCGCGGCACGAATCGATCTACATGTGGTCGCAGCGGAATGCGCTAGTGCATGGCGGAGGGGCCATCTATCCAAGCGACAGCCCGTTATTACAGAAGAACGCCATCACAACTTATGATGTTTCCCACGCGCGACCTTGGGGATGGCAAGTGCCGGCGTATTCATGGACGAAGTCGATTGGCTCCGGCGTTCTTGCCGTGCCTGCCATCGCGATGCTACTCGGCCGGTTGACAGGGAATCGCAGCCGCGACATTGCGCTTGCGACGGTTGCGCTCTTGTTTACCGCATTGACGACGGTATTGCTCGTGTGGGATCTGGATCACAAAGAAAGATTTTTGCGCGTCGTTTTTATGCCGCAGACCAGATCCTGGCTGGCTCGCGGAGCATTCATTCTTATCGTTTACAGCGGGCTATGCGGCCTCTTCTGGCTCGCTGCCGTGTTCGGCTTTGCGCAAGCTTCCGCGTGGTTAATGTGGCCCACGGTCTTGCTCGGATTTTGCGCCGCCGCCTATACCGCATTTCTTTTTGGACAATGTGAAGGCCGTGATCTCTGGCAAACGCCGCTCCTGCCAGCGCATTTGATCATCCAGGCGTTGCTCTGTGGAGCGGCGGTACTGGCGCTTCTTCCAGGTTCGTTTGGCGGAGGGATGCAAGCGGTGTCTTTTGCAATTCCATTTTTAACGGCGACTCTCGTTCTCCACCTTCTGATGGTGCTCGGTGAGATTGCCATGCCACACACGACTGACAATGCTCGCTACGGAGCGCGATTGATGACCCACGGACCTTTCGCCAGAGCCTTTTGGGGGGGCGCTGTGGTCGCAGGCGGACTAGCGCCGTTAGCTATTCTGCTCTCCGCATATTTGCTGATGGAATCGAACCGCTTCGCTGTTGGAATTGCAAGCGTGCTTGCCTTAGCTGGCGTCCTTATTTTCGAATGGTGCTTCGTGATGGCAGGCCAGAGCGTGCCGAATAGTTGATGAAACCGTTGATGAAGATGACCCATGGGAAAGCATTTCGTCGACTGTTCTTGAGGGAGCTTTTGCAATGACGGATTTCAAACGCGAGGGCAGCCATCTTTCATCTTTTCCTCCCGTCGAAGAGTGGGATGATTGGATGGAATACGACCCGGCAGCCTGGCCTCGCCGCGTTGAAAAACATTATCAATTAGTTCCGACGGTTTGCTTCAACTGTGAGTCCGGATGCGGACTGTTGGCTTACGTCGACAAAGCTACCGGCAGGATCGACAAGTTCGAAGGCAATCCGAGACATCCTGCGAGCCGGGGTCGCCTTTGTGCCAAAGGTCCGGCGACGATTACGCAGATTCACGATCCTGACCGGATTCTTTACCCAATGAAGCGCTCGGGTCCCAGAGGTGGCGGCCAATGGACGCGAACATCATGGGATGAAGTCCTCGAAACGTTCGGAACGCGCATTCGCAAAGCCTTCCAGGAAAATCGCGGCGAAGAAGTGATGTACCACGTCGGGCGACCGGGCCACGACTTCATCATGGACCGCACTCTGCAAGCCTGGGGCATCGACGGCCATAATTCGCATACGAACGTTTGTTCTTCGTCGGCGCGACTCGGCTATTTGCTCTGGCATCATGCCGATCGACCTTCGCCCGACCACGCGAACGCGCGCTTTATTTTGCTGCTCTCCGCGCATCTCGAGTCGGGACATTATTTTAATCCGCATGCCCAGCGAATTATTGAAGGCAAAATGGCAGGCGCAAAACTGGCCGTGATGGATCCGCGTCTCTCAAACACTGCCAGCATGGCGGATTACTGGATGCCGACCTATCCCGGAACGGAAGCGGCCGTGTTGCTGGCGATGGCGATGGTGATTTTGAAAGAAGATCGTTTCGACACCAACTTTTTCCGCACCTGGACAAATTGGGAAGAACTCGAGGTCGATGGCTTCGTAGCCAAAGGCCAAACGTTTGAAGCACTGATAGAGGCCCTGAAGCGGCATTACTCGAAGTTCACGCCGGAATTCGCCGAGAAAGAAAGCGGTGTAAAGGCCGACGTGATCATCAAGACGGCGCGCGAAATTGCCACCGCCGGAAGTCGCTTCGCTTCGCATCTCTGGCGGGGCAGTGCTTCCGGCAATTTGGGGGGATGGCAGACTGCTCGCGCTCTGATGCTGCTTCACGTGCTCACGGGTTCGGTCGGAACCCCCGGCGGGCACAACTTGAATACGTGGAATAAATTTGTCCCACGTCCATTCAAAAATCCTCCGCCGCAGAAGCGTTGGAATGAACTTCTTTATCCGCAAGAATGGCCGCTATGCATGCACGAGATGTCTCCGCTGTTGCCGCACTTCCTAAAAGAAGGCCGCGGCCGCATTGAGGCGTACTTCACCCGCGTTTTTAATCCTGTGTGGACTTATCCCGATGGCTTTTCCTGGATTGAGATGTTGCGGGATGAACAAAAGATAGGACTGCACGCCGCATTAACTCCAACCTGGAGCGAAACCGCATGGTTTGCCGATTATGTATTGCCGATGGGCTTCAGTTCCGAGCGTCACGACCTGATGAGTCAGGAATCGTATGCCGGTAAGTGGATAGGATTTCGGCAACCCGTGCTGCGGGTACTGCAGGAAAGGCAAGGCAAGAAATTCGATTACACCTATCAGGCAAATCCCGGAGAAGTTTGGGAGGAAGATGAATTCTGGATCAATCTTTCATGGGCTATTGATCCTGATGGTTCGATGGGAATCAGGCAATGGTTTGAGTCCCCCTATCGCCCCGGAGAAAAATTGACGGTTGATGAATATTATGGCTGGATGTTTGAGAATTCAGTGCCCGGGCTACCCGAAACTGCAGCTAAAGAGGGGCTCAAGCCTCTGGAGTACATGCGTAAGTACGGTGCTTATGAAATAACGACCGATGTGCATCGGCAGAACGAAAAACCGGTGCAGGCAGACGACTTGGCCGAATCCAAAATCGAAGCCGGTGGCGTTATTAACAAAAACGGCAAGGCCGTTGGAGTCATGATTGATGACAAGCCGGTTGTCGGCTACAACACTCCTTCGCGCAAATTAGAACTATTTTCAAAGACGAT
Source organism: Acidobacteriaceae bacterium (assembly GCA_025361625.1). Classification (GTDB taxonomy): domain Bacteria; phylum Acidobacteriota; class Terriglobia; order Terriglobales; family Acidobacteriaceae; genus Acidiflorens. The sequence goes on along the minus strand of JANYKL010000096.1, from coordinate 10,380 downwards.
GGCGGATTGGAAGTGGCCTGAATTCGCGCTTCCGGAGTATTATCGCAGCCACATTCATCGCTCGGCGCAGAGTGCATCGATCCATGCTTCGACCGATGCATCGATCCATGCATCGATCCATGCTTCGATGAATCAGAGCGCTGACGGCAATCCGGAAGATTTCAATCCGCAATATTCCCCCCGCGTAGAGTGGCCGAAAGACGCACGTGGTGCAGTGTTCACATTGTTGCCAATCTTTCGTCTTCCGCACTTGATTCACACGCGGTCGGGAAATTCGAAATTCCTCTACGAGATTGCGCACAAAAACCCGCTATGGCTGAACCCTGTGGACGCCTTAAAAGTCGGAACGGTTAAGACCGGCGACCTGATTAAAGTTCACACTGAAATCGGCTTTTTCGTTTTGCATGCCTGGATCACGGAGGGACTCGCGCCGGGTGTGGTCGCATGCTCTCACCACATGGGCCGTTGGCGCACGAACAAAGAAGATAAGTTGGAACGCATGTCGAGCGCATGGGTCGATCTGACAGAGGTCGGCAAAGGCCAATGGAAAATGCGTCAGAATACAGGCGTGCAGCCTTACGAGACTTCTGATCCAGACACGAAGCGGGTTTGGTGGAGCGACGCAGGAGTGCATCAGAATCTGACCTTCCCGGTGCATCCTGATCCCGTGACGGGAATGCATTGCTGGCACCAGATGGTGCGCGTGGAGCGGGCTGGCGCCGAGGATCGTTACGGCGATATTTTTGTCGACACCAATTTGTCGTTCGCGGTCTATCAGCGATGGAAGGCGCTTACTCGTCCTGCTCCTGGCCCGGGCGGACTACGACGTCCGTTATGGATACCGCGTGTTGTGCGTCCTGAGGAAGCCGCGTTCTATATTCCGGAGAAGAAAAGTTGAAGAGGACGAGAATTCGGGTTGTAAGATAAATAGATGCCGTTGCAGCCTGGGAATCCGAACTTTACGAATAATAAAAAACGAACTCCTCCTCCCGACGAGACTTTCGAAGAAGCGTCCTATCTGAAAGCTCTTGGAGAAAAGCAGAAGGTTGTAAGCTTGAAGTTGGCGGACGGAGAAGTAGTCCGTGGCTGGATCGAATATTACGACAAGAATATGGTGCGGGTGACGCGCGATGATGGGCCGAATCTTTTTATCTTCAAGCACGAGATTGTATATATCGCCGAAGATGGCAAGAAGCGCTAAGCTGAGAAACGCTGGGCTTGATTGCTCTCGAACTTACGTTGTCCTCTTGAGCGAATCGTAAGAACAATCCAACGAGTTTCTGCGGACGAAAATATTGTTTCCCACTTCGCTGACGATATACCAGAGCCTATTTAATCTCTCTTATCTCCATGACAATTGATTTGCTCACTCCGATGCAGGCGATGGCTCGCGAAGCTGGCGCACTTCTTATGCGCTACTTTCGCGAGCATGTCGAGATTGAATACAAGGGCGACGTCGATCTCGTCACGGTTGCTGATCGCGAATCGGAAAAACTGATTCTGGAGCGCATACGCAAGCAGTTTCCCACCCACGATGTTATTGGCGAAGAAGGGGCTCGCATCGAAACTGGAAGCGACTATAAATGGTATGTCGATCCTCTCGATGGCACGACGAATTTTGCCCACGGCTATCCCGTTTTTTGCGTGTCACTCGGGGTGGAGCATCTGGGAGAACGAATCGCGGCAACCGTTTACGACCCCACGAGAGATGAAATGTTCACCGCCGAAAAAGGTTCTGGCGCTCGCCTGAATGACAAAACGATCAATGTATCGGCCACCGCAAATCTGGCGCAAAGCCTGATTGCCACCGGCTTCCCAAGCAAAAAGCGGCACAAAAATCCGAATATCCACTTTTACCATCAGCTCACTCTTCGCAGCCATGGCGTTAGGCGAGCGGGTTCGGCGGCGCTGGATCTATGCAATGTTGCTTCCGGCCGCTTTGATGGTTTTTGGGAATTCAATCTTAATCCCTGGGACACGGCGGCTGGAGTCTTGCTGGTGCAAGAGGCGGGAGGCAAGGTCACTAATTTTTCCGGCGGGAACTTTGAGATCGCAAGCCACGAAACGCTCGCCTCAAACAATCTTATTCACGCAACGCTTTTGAAAGAATTCCAAGAAATTCTAAACGGCAGACAGGACGACCTGCCTAGCGTGGCGGGTTACTCCAAAGATCGAACTCTCTAGGTTCATGCGTGGCGCCCGCTCGGCCATTTCCGGCCTTCCCGTACAGTCGGCCAAGGACAAGCTGCAGGCGTTACAATCAACCACGTGGGATCGTCACTTCTTGACCGGAAGATCGAAAAGCGCCCGGACAAGGTGCGGCTTTACGGACGCATTCTGTTTCTCACAGAAGATCCAGAGCTAATTAAGAAACAACTATCCGGTTGGGACTTGCCTTGGGATTCCACAAATCCGGCAAAAAATCCTAAACTTCGCGACGATATTTCTACGGACGAAATCACTCCCGCGCATTTTTGCTTCTACTTTGACCGCACTCTCGGCGAGATTCCCTACGCAGGGCTGCGATGTGGTGGCATCCTTCCAATCGGTCGCGGAGAGGTCAAGAAGGGTGGCTTCGTTTGCTCGGTTGCGGGCAAACGGCGCGGCAAAGGCTCCAGCCGTGAGCAATCTCCGTATGCTGAGATGTCGGCGGGCATTCAGCTTGCGATCGCAGAAAACATCGAGCGCATCTACAGGCAGAATTGCCAAAATCTGGGCCTCCTTACCTCTACCGATTTTTCTTTGATCGACCGGGTGCGATCCGGCGAAGAGATTCCGCTTAGCGAATTCACAAATGGAGAAGATGAGATTACGAAGCAGGTGATCGAAGCTGGAGGCCTCTTTCCGTTCAATGTGGCCCGCTTACAGGGAAAGATCTTTCTACCTCCGATTACTACTGCCAAACGTGCGATGACCCTGGCGGAGAAAATTTTTGCTAAGCATATGGGGCCGATCGAGTCCTTGACATCGGAGCAGTATGTTAAGCCCGGCGACACTGGCTTTACACGAGTTGACCTGCGTTTCAGCCATGAATACGTGACGCCGATGGCTTCGATTTTCTACGAGCAGAACGTTGGCAAAGATGTTCCGGTCAACGATGCTTCCAGCATTCGATTTTTTCGCGACCATCTTACCTTTCTTGACGAAGTGATCTCCGAAGATAAGAAGAAGATGGGATTGCTCGACCTGGCCACGCAACTAAAAATCAGACAGGAAGATTTCGCCCGGCAGCAGGGAATCAAGCTTCACGGAGAATTGCCTGACCGCAAAGGCTCGGAAGGAATTTGCCACTCGGTGATGCTTGAGACCTACGCCTTGCCGGGTCAAGTCAATGTCGGCTCCGACTCGCACACTCCGCATGTTGGAGCGATCGGGTGTATCGCCTTCGGCATTGGCACCACCGATTTATTTAATTCATGGATCACCAAAGATGTTCGCGTCATGGTCCCCGGGTCGGTGAAAATTGTGATTCGCGGCGAGCGGCACCCTAATGTGACGGCGAAAGACTTTATTTTAAAAATTCTTTCGCTCGATTACGTGCGCAGCGGTAAAGCTCTGGCCAAGGTTATGGAGTACGCGGGAGAAGCGGTTGAGTCGCTTTCCGTCGACGAGCGGGCCACCATGACCAATATGGCCGCCGAAATTGGAGGCTTCACGGGAATTGTGGCTCCGGATGAAAAGGTCATTGAATTTTTGATGGAGCGGCGTGGAATGGCGCGCCCGGCTGTCGAGGCAATGATTGAAGACCTGTATAGTGATAAGGACGCTGATTATGCTGAAATCATCGAACTCGATGCATCCGAGATCACGCCGATGGTAGCCACGCCGGGAGATCCGGGAAACGGCAAGTTCGTTCGGGAGTTAGGCAATCGCATCCCAATCGAAATCGCCTACGGAGGCACCTGCACCGCCGGTAAGAATGAAGACATGGATATGTACGCCTTGGTTTTGGCTGATGCAGTGAAACAGGGACGTCGAGTTGCAGATGGAGTTCAATTCTGGATTCAGTTCGGCTCGCAAGAGACGCGTGAATATTCCAAGCGCAAGGGTTACATCGATATATTCGAAAGAGCGGGAGCCCATCTCATCGAACCGAGCTGCGGAGCTTGTATCAATGCCGGCCCGGGCGTCTCGACTAACGCGAAGCAGGTCGTGATCAGCGCCCAGAACAGAAATTTTCCAGGACGAAGTGGTCCCGGGCAAATGTACCTCGCGTCACCGCTAACCGTCGCCGCTAGTGCTGTGGCTGGCTACATCGTGGAATACGACCCCTTGAGCAGAGGATCCCAATCCTGACCATCCGCGTTCGGCCAAATCAAAAAAACAGAGCTCGAACGCATCCCGCGCCAGTCCTCCGGGGGAGTGTATAGTGTACTTTAGGGTACATTTAGACGTTCTTTTGCGATGTCTTATTGCGCTAGGGATGTACTCGGCGGCTCTGATCCTCATCAAAGCTCCACTTTTGGCGCTAGCTATGGCTTTTAGAACTGATTCCCCCTTATGAAAATCCTTCTCTACAACCCCGACAACGGCGTGACACGCAACTTCATGCCGCACTTGTGGATGTTCCTCCTTCAGTCGCTGACTCCAGATGGGCACGAGGTGTTGCTGGTTGACGGCAATGCGCAGCCCATGGATGAAGCTGGTATCGCGCGATACGTTGTCGACAATAAGATCGAACTGGTGGGCATCGGGGCTATGACCCGAATGATTGCAAAGGCGTATCGCATGGCCGACGCAGTCCGTGCGACTGGCGTGCCTGTAGTCATGGGCGGGCCTCACGTTACCGAGTTGGCCGATGAAGCGCTAGGCAAGGACGGCGGGCCTCGTCACGCTGACGCGGTCGCGCTAGGCGAAGCGGATGCGACTTGGCCAGAGATTGTAAAGGACGCGGCGCGCGGTGCACTCAAAGAGGTCTATGCTCCGGTCGATGCCTTCGGACAGGAGAGCAAGCCTTCACTTAAAGAATATCCGGTCATACCTTGGGACACGATTGATCTGAAACAGTTCAATCTTGTGCCGAAGGCTGCCACGAGACTGCTGCAGAAAATAGGCGAAGGCTGGGGATCGTTTCGCATCGTCCCCGTTGAATCTGGCCGGGGCTGCCCCTATGGTTGCGAGTTCTGCACCGTCACAGGGTTCTTCGGGGATTCAATTCGCTTCCGCACAAACGAGAGCGTAGTGAACGAGCTACTTCTGCTGAAGGCGCGCGCTCGCAAGGAGAACGGTCAAATTGCTGTCTTCTTCATTGACGATAATTTTGCCATTAATATCAAGCGCACGAAATCCCTACTGCGAGACATCATTGCAGCCAAAGCACAGGTGCACTGGGTAGCACAGATCAGCGCCAATCTATTGCGTGATGAAGAGCTTGTCGATTTGATCGCTGCATCAGGCGGCAAGTGGGTTTTCATCGGCATGGAATCCATCGACCCGACTAACTTGAAAGATGTGAATAAAGGATTCAACAAGCCAGGCGAGTACGCGGCCGTATTGCAGCGGCTCGCGCAACGCAACGTCTATGCCATAACATCGTTTATCTTCGGGATGGACAACGATACCGTTGGAGTCGCGGAGCGTACCCTCGGAGAGGTGAGAACGTGGCCGCCCGGCCTGCCGATCTTTGGCCTGCTAACTCCGCTGCCGGCGACGCCTCTCTATAAACGGCTCGAGAAGGCCGGCCGTTTGACGCGTCCAAAGCATTGGCAGGAATTCATTCCTTTTGCCATGGCTCATACGCCCTTGAAGATGACCATCGACGAAGCACACGCCGAGGTGAACAAGGGATGGGCTGCTGCTTACAGTCCCGAGGCCCTGGCAGGAGCGGTCGATTCGCTGAGCGATCAGCCGCTCGGCTATCGCGTCAACATTTTTGTCGCACGGCTTTGCTTCCGGGGTATTTATTTCCCCATGATGGGGAAGCTGGCTTGGCCCAAAGTAATTGCCCAAAATTGGCGAACCATTTTCAAACTCGTGAGAGAAGGTTTCAAGCCGGGAGCATGGCGCGCCGCCCCAATCCGAATGCCTGCTGCTCCCGCCGCCGCGGAGCGTTCCACTTCGATGCCACGAGCCGCCGAGAACTAATCTTCCGGCTTAACTGGCAAGCAAAAGCTTAACGGCGCTTTTCGACCCGCGAAAACCGCCGCTGGACGCGGCTGCCTGTACCAAAAAACGGCGTTCTTGCTAAAATCAGTAGTTCATCACCCTCCAGTAAGAACTCGGAGTTAAGAGATTTATGGCTTACGTAATTGCCGAACCTTGCATCGGAACGAAAGACACCGCTTGCGTCGATTCCTGCCCTGTGGATTGCATCCATCCTAAAAAAGACTCGGACAAGTTCGAAGCGCAAGAGATGCTGTATATCGATCCCGTGGAGTGCATTGATTGCGGCGCTTGCGTCCCTGTTTGCCCGGTGTCGGCCATCTTTGCCCTCGACGATCTTCCGGAAAAGTGGAAAGAATATACCGAGCGCAACGCGAAATATTTTGGGCGGTAGTCGCTGGCGGCTTTCAGCCGCCAGTAGATTCGCAACTACCAGTCTTGATTCTTACGAGGCCCAGCGTTAGTGGATTCGCTTATCTCAATGCGACTCTTTGCCGTCAACACAATTGAAAACTGACGTTTGCCTTCCCCTTCCATTACAATCGTTCATTGCCCTGCTAACCTTCCATGGCGTTAAAGGAGTCGGAAGCGATCGTTCTGCGCACCTATCCGTTGCGCGAGTCCGACTTGCTGGTCACGCTGTTCACCAGGCTGGAAGGCAAGGTCAAGGGTGTCGCACGCTCGGCTATGAAGTCCAGACGCCGCTTTGGTGGCGCGCTTGAACCGCTCACGTATGTGCGTGCAGTGTACGACGATCGCGAGCGACGGGACTTGGCTCGACTCGACTCTTGCGAAGTAATTGAGTCGCCGATGGCCAGTGAAGTGACTTACTCGCGTGCTGCAGCGCTCGCTCACGTCGCGGAACTACTGGACGAAATACTGCCGGACCGCGAGCCGAGCGATGCAGTGTTTCGTTTGAGTCTCGCGGTTCTGCACGAAATGCGAGGTGCTGTATTGTGGATGCCCTTAACTTACTTCGAGCTGTGGATGACCCGGCTGATGGGTTTTCTTCCGGAGTTTGGCGAGTGCGTCGTCTGTGGACGAGAGTTGGATGGGAACCGTGCCTTTTATCACGCTTTGGCGGACGGCCTGACGTGTCTTGACGACAAACGCATTGCATCGTCAGAGCTTTCGCCGGAGTCAAGGAAAATTGCGGGGCAGATGCTGCGGTCGCGTGTTTCGGAATTTGCGGCTATCGAGTGGCCGAAAGCTGTCGGGCAGGATTTACGCAAATTTCTTCTTCAAATTTTGGAACGGCATATTGAGAAGAAATTGGTGACCGCAGGTATGCTGGAAAGAATTGCCGGGTAGACTATTTACCTGCACATTTCTCAACACACGTTGATGGTTTCGGCCTTCGTTTTGCTCGGGATGACGGCACCAGGAATATGGATTCATCCAAGAAAAATTCGCTGACCTTCCAGGAATTGATCCTCAAGCTGCAGGCTTTCTACGCGCAGCGCGGAGCAATCATTCAGCAACCTTACGATGTCGAAGTCGGCGCCGGAACCATGGCGCCCGAGACTTTTCTTCGCGTGCTTGGGCCCAATCCTTACAAGGTCGCCTACGTTCAGCCGTCGCGCCGACCCGCCGATGGCCGCTATGGCGAGAATCCTAATCGGCTTTTTAAACACCTCCAGCTTCAAGTCATTCTGAAGCCACCTCCGGAAAATGTTCAGGAACTATATCTCGAATCGCTGGCCGCGATCGGTATCGACTTGCGTCAACACGACATTAAGTTTGAAGAAGATAACTGGGAATCCCCGACTCTCGGCGCATGGGGAATCGGCTGGCAGGTGATGCTTGATGGTCTTGAGATCACCCAGTTCACCTACTTCCAGCAATGCGGAGGCGTCGATCTCGACCCAATCTCCGCGGAATTGACGTACGGATTGGAGCGCTTGTGCGCTTTCTTACAGGACGTCGATTCGATCTACGACATTGTGTGGGCACGCGACCCCGAAAATGGCAGGGAAGTGAAATACGGCGACGTCCGGCTGGCCGATGAACAACAATTTTCGGTCTACAACTTCGAGGCAGCTGACGTGCAAAGCGCCTGGAAACACTTCGAACTTTGCGAAACCGAGTGCAAGTCGTTACTCGCCCAATATGCGGGATTGAAAGCGGACAAGACCGAAAGAAGCGAAGTTGTGCGAGAGAAGTTGCGTTTCCCTCTGCTCGGGGCTTACGACCTGTGCCTGAAATGTTCGCATTACTTCAACATCCTCGATGCCCGTGGGGCCATCTCCGTAACAGAGAGGGTAGGCGTGATCGCGCGCGTGCGAGCATTAGCGGTGGGGATCGCGAAAGCGTGGATGGACCAACATTATCCCTCCGAAAAAAAAAGTGAAAAGATCGCTGATCGAGCAAGCCCGGCCATGAACCAGCTGAAAGTAGATCTGAAACAAAAGAATGCAAAACTAACAACGGTTCTGACCTAATTCCCAGATCGAATACATGCCAGACTTTTTATTAGAAATCGGTTGCGAAGAAATTCCCGCAAGAATGATCGATTCCGCTTCGCGCGAGTTGCGAGAGCGACTTGCAGCGCTCCTGCAACGGGAGCGCATGGAACCTGCCGGCGCGGTTGCATCGCTTGAAACGCCACGCCGCCTGGGCATTGTCGTTTCCGGCATCCCGGCGTCGCAGCCCGATCTCACCGAGCAAGTCAGTGGACCCTCCGCGCAAGTTGCCTACAAAGACGGGCAGCCCACGCCGGCCGCGCATGCATTCGCGAAAAAAGTTCGCATCGACGTCAATAAGCTAGACAGAATCAGCACACCGAAGGGCGAATATCTTTCAGCAACAGTTACGCGTAAAGGCCGCAGCGCCTCAGAAATTCTCTCGGAGACCCTCCCGAAGGAAATCTCAAGCCTGTACTGGCCGAAAAATATGTACTGGCGGAAGCGCGGCGAAGTATTCGTGCGCCCGGTGCGATGGATCGTCGCAATGCTCGATGAAGAAGTTGTGCCTCTCGAAATCGTTGGTCTTAAGGCCGGCAAAAACTCTCGGGGGCATCGCATTATCTCCGGCGAAACTCGAAGTACCGCCGTCCCCATCTCAAAGCCCAGCGCCTACGTTGAAACGCTGCGTTCCGCAAAGGTTCTCGGCTCTACCGAGCGTGAACACGTAATCCGTAAGGCGCTTGACGCGGCGACGCGCACGATCCCCGGTGCTCGCTGGCGTGAGGATAAGCCGCTGGTTGCGACGGTCGTCAATCTCACCGAGTATCCTTCTGTAATTCTCGGCAGCTTCGACTCTGAATTTCTTGAGTTGCCGGAAGAAGTGCTCGTGACGGTCATGCGCGATCATCAGAAATATTTTGCGATAGAAGATGAGGACGGAAAATTACTACCGCATTTCCTGGCAGTTCTTAACACTGACTCAGACCCAAATGGACTCATTCGTCATGGCAACGAACGCGTGCTTCGCGCTCGCTTTAACGATGCCCGCTTCTTTTGGCAGACTGACCAGAAGCAATCTCTTCGCCAGCGAGTAGACTCGCTGCGCAACGTCACGTTCCAGAAAGACCTCGGTAGTTATTACGATAAGACCCTGCGTACGCAACGCCTAGCCAGTCGCCTTGCTGAGATCGTGAAGCAGAACGGAGTCGCGGTTCGACCGGGCGTCATTCACAAAGCGGCGGTGCTAGCGAAAGCCGATCTCACGACGGAACTAGTTAAAGAATTTACCGAACTGCAGGGAATCGTCGGCGGTCTCTACGCTCGTGCGCAACATCTTGATGATGACCTGAAACCTGACGTCCAGATGGCGGTTTCGCGTACCATCTACGATCACTACAAGCCCGAGTCCATGGAAGACAGCGTGCCATCGACGATCGAGGGAGCAATCCTTTCCATTGCCGACAAGGCAGACTCGATCGCCGGCATGTTCGCCCTCAACCTGGTTCCGAGCGGATCGAAGGACCCGTTTGCATTACGCCGCCAGGCGAACGGCATTGTGAAAACAATCGCCGAACTCAAGTTGCCGCTGCGAATTTCGGAGATCATGTCAGACGCGCGCGCCCGCTATAAAGGTTCGGAAGCGGAGAGGAAATTTTCGAATGCCGCCGCCAGTGATTCGGTGCGCGCCTTCTTCCGTGAGCGTTTGGAGTTCTACTTGAAAGACGCTCGGGGCTACGCTTATGACGTTGTCAGCGCCATCCTGGCGGTCGATTCCGACGATGTTGTTGATGCCGTCGCCAGGGCCGAAGCAGTGAGCACGGTTCGTGGGTCAGAAGACTTCCTTTCCATTTCAAGCGCATTCAAGCGGATGAAG
>JANYKL010000095.1 GCA_025361625.1 Acidobacteriaceae bacterium | reverse complement strand
CACACCCAAAAGTGGGGAAAGTTTCTGGATCTTGAACTTTACGGAAGGCTGGCTTCGGACCCTCCCGCGCCCGTGGCGCCTGGCAAATAAACATCAGCCCGAGTACAGTTCGCTTAACAGCTCATAGGCGCGCCGCAAGTGCGGAACCACGATGCTTCCGCCGATGACCAGCGCTACATTGATCGCCTCTTCCTGTTCCGCGCGGGTCACGCCCAACCGATAGGACTGGATTACGTGGTAGTTGATGCAATCATCGCAACGCAAACTTGCCGAGGCAACCAGCCCCATCAGTTCCTTGTACTTCGCCGGGAGAGCGCCTTCCAGATAGGTGTTGTGGTCAATGTTGTAGAAGCGCTTCACCACAAAATTATCGGCTTTATCGACGTTTTCATTCAGTCGAGCGCGAGTGTCGAGAAAGCGGCGGGCGATTTCACTTTTTTCGGCCACCTGTCTATCGCTGAATACATAGTGAGGTTCTTTGCGATCCATCGGCATGGGTGAAGATTAGCAGAGAAAGTTGCGGCCCATGCTCGCTAGCTTCGTGATTCAAGGGAACTTCTCGTCCCACAAAAACGTATCGCCTTTGTCCTGTTACAGTTGGTCGGCAGTTTGCGTCCTCTCGGAGCGAGCGTGCTGACGGTCAAACTTAGGCCTTTGGTATCGCTACAAAGCGTCAGGACTAAAAACGGCGCCGTATTGAAAGTCCTCGTTCAGTCGTGAAGTTCCGGAGTCGGTTTTGGAAGAAGCCCAGGTTATCGGATTGCTCGTCCGTCGCTGCGTTGGCGGCGATCCTGCAGCCTGGGAGGAGATCGTCCAGCGCTACCACCGCCGCATTTATAGCCTCTGCTATCGCTTTGCCGGAGACTCTGAGAACGCCCAGGACCTCACCCAAGAGGTCTTCATCAAGATGTATCGCACCCTGAAGACTTATGACGCGGCCAAAGGCGCGTTTATGACCTGGGTGACGACCATTACCCGCAACTTGCTAGTGGATCACTTTCGCAAGTCGAAGGGCGACCGCCTCACTGATTCTCTCGACACGACTTCCTCGGATCATGAAGATGCGCAACCGCTTAGCGAGCAAATTGCGGATCAGGGCCTGGCTCCGGACCAAGCCGTGCGAGGGCGGGAAGCGCGCGAAATGGTGCATTTTGCCCTTCAGAAGCTGTCTCCCGAGCTTCGGGAGGCCGTCATTCTTCGCGATTTACAGGATATGGACTACCGGGAGATTGCTACGGCTCTGAGGGTTCCGGAAGGAACCGTCAAGTCACGAATTAACCGCGGGCGAGCGGAACTTGCGCGCCTTCTACAACGTACCTATAAACAGGTGATCTGATGCCAGGTGAAACAAAACACGGAATGGAGTGCTCCGAGTTCGACGCGCTGCTCCTTGAGGCCCTCGATGATGGGGGATTGAGCGGGATTCGAAAGGAAGCCTTCGAAGCGCATCGCCGAGTTTGCCCGGTCTGCGGACCGATGTTTACTGAAGTGGAAGCTGGAAAACAATGGCTGCGGACCCTTGCCCTCGAAAGGGTTGAGCCGCCGCTCCATTTGGTGCACAACATTCTGGCGGCAACGAGCGGCGTGCCGAGCTCGCGGCCTCTTAACGTAACGGCGGGAGGCAAAACTCCTGTCGGTGAGCGGATGCGACAGTGGTGGGATTCTTTCTTCTCTCCAACCGCAGCCTTCGTGCGCCAGCCGCGCTTCGTAATGTCGTTCGGTATGATCTTCTTCACCTTCTCGCTGGCGCTCAATTTCGCCGGAGTGAAGGCCAGCGACATGGCCAAAGTCGATCTACGGCCAACGGCTGTGCGGCACGCGTATTATGACGCCCAGATCAAGGTGGTGAAGTACTACGACAACATTCGATTCGTGTACGAGATCGAATCGAAAGTAAGAGAGCTGAAAAAAGCGAATGCCCCGGATGAATCCAATACCCCGCAGCAGAAGGAGAACCGTAAGAATGATACGAGCGGTCAACCGGAACAGAAACAGGATCGAAACTATTCTCGGGAAGAAAATGAGACCGTGCTAGCCGGATTGACGGAACGGTTGGATGAAGTAGTCCCCTGTCGGCAGGCCGCGCGTTGTGAGTTGCCCGGCTCAAGCACGCTGCTTGCGGGTACCGCGAATCAAATCGATGGCGGCCCGGTCGCTAAAAAAGTCTTTGCCGTTATGTCAGAGGCAACAAATCGGAGGCTCGTATGAACTGCGCCAATCATGCTGATGCTCCGGCGCTCGCTTATTGCCGTACCTGCGGAAAGCCACTGTGCGCAAATTGCACGCGTCCGGTGAAGGGCGTAATTTATTGCGAGGATTGCCTGGGTGCGAAGATGCAAGGCACAGTGCCTCCGCCTGCCGCCGGATTCGCCCCCGGCAGCTACGTCCCTCCCGCTACTTCCTTCATTCCACCGGTAACGCCCGCCGCTAGCGGCGGCCCCAATCCCGCCCTGGCCGGAGTACTCGCCGGATTTTTCCCATTCGGGGTAGGCGCCGTATACACGGGGCAATATGCCAAGGGTCTGGCGCACCTTGCCATCTTTGTTTTGCTCATTGCTGGGGCCAACGCCGCTGGCGACGACAACTCCACCGCACTGGGAGTTTTTTGCGGATTGGGCATTGCTTTCTTTTATGTCTACCAGATCATAGACGCGGTGCGAACTGCAAAAGCGATTCAAACGGCACAGCCGGTTCCCGATCCCTTCGGTTTGGCCTCAACCTTCGGTGCCGGAGAGAAAATCGAGGCCAGCAAAATTCCAACGGGCGCAATCGTGCTTATCCTGGTCGGCGTGATTTTTCTTTTGCACACGCTTGGCTTGGCCGCCTTCGGAATCGATCGCTTCTGGCCCATCATTTTGATCCTGCTAGGTATTTGGTTATTCGCGCGCAATTTGGGAGTGCTCGGCCAGCATGGTCGCGGATGCCAGTGCGCGCGCTGTCGTACGCGACGACTGATGGGTCCGGCGATGCTTCTGACCATCGGGATTTTATTCTTGCTTGAGAACCTGCACGCGCTTGGTGTCGGTCGCACGTGGCCCGTGATCCTGTTAGTGGTTGGCGCAGTTAAATTGCTCCAAGGCAATGCTTCCACTGAGGGTCACGCCTCCGCGGATCCACAGTACGCGCAAGGGAGGCAGACTTCCGCTCCTACGCCGCCTGTCGCAGATGCGACGCCGGTTACTCCCGCCGCCCCATTAGTTCCCCCAGTCGCCCCTGACGAGGTGAACCGTGGTTAGCCCTTACGTGACACCTCCGAATGCGACTGCGCCCCAGACGCCGCCGCACCCAGCCGCGCGTTCGCTGGCTGGTCCGGTTATCTTAATTCTGCTGGGGTTTTTATTTCTTCTCGGAACGACCGGCGTACTGGAGATTCACAGTCTAGGCAGGTACTACGCGCGCTTCTGGCCCGCGCTTCTGATTTTATGGGGGGCGCTGAAGTTACTCGAGCATGAACAGGCAAAGCGCGCAGGACAAACGCCACGCGGCATCGGAGTAGGCGGCGTTTTCCTGATGCTTTTCTTGATCATCTCGGGATTGATTGCGACGCAGGCCGCACACCTGAACTGGAAAAATATTGCCGAGCATATCCAGATCGGCGATGATCGCGGACTCGACGAAATTTTCGGTGGTTCTACCTTCAGTTACAGCGACGAGTTGACGCAGGAGATTCCAGCGGGCAGTGCGCTCCATATCAACGACGAGCACGGCACTCTCACTATCAACGTGGCCGAAGGCAAGACAATGCGCGTGTCCGTGCGCAAGAAGGTTCGCGCAGAAAAAGAACTGGACGCCGACGCTTACAACGCCAAGACAAAGCCTCAGATCATCGTCGGAGATAAAGTTGTGACCTTGAACGCAAACACGCAGGGAGCGGGCGATAAGGGCGTCACCTCGGACATGGATATTTATGTTCCGGTGAGTACTGCGCTCATGATCACCTCAGCGCGAGGCGATCTTACGATCGCGGATTTTAGCTCCAACATCGAAGTGACGCACCGCCACGGAGAGGTCAACATTAACGATCACACCGGTTCGATTCAGTTGAATCTCGACGGCAGCTCCACCCACCTTTCCCACGTGAAAGGCGATGTTTCTCTACAGGGAAAATCCAACGAAGTTTCGATGGAAGACATCGACGGCGCTGTGCATCTTGAGGGCGAGTATCACGAGAGCCTGCGGCTGGTACGGGTGAGCAAGCCGGTTACCTTTCACTCCTCGCGCACCGACATGGAATTTTCGCGGCTCGATGGCAGGCTCGATCTCGACTCCGGCGATCTGCGGGCCGATTCGCTCTCTGGACCGATCCGGCTGATGACGCATTCGAAAGACATTTCCCTGGAGGGTCTGTCCGGCGATCTACGCCTCGAAAACGCGAACGGAACGGTCGAAGTTTCGTTGCACCATCCGGGCAACATTCAAATTGACAACCATAAGGGAGATATACAAGTTTCCATTCCACCGAACACTCCCATGAAGGTGGAAGCTCGCACACATCAGGGCGAAATCGAAAGCGAGTTCCCGGAACTTTCGGTGAGCAATCACGAAAAGGACTCAAGCGCTACCGGATCGATTGGGACCAATGGTCCGCGATTGGTGCTGAACTGCGATAAAGGAACGATTGAGATCCGTAAAGGCAGCGGGGAGTTCGTGCCTCCAACTCCGCCCACCCCACCCACTCCGCCCGCCGTGAAATCGGGCAAGCCAGCGAAGGCATTGCCTGCTCCAAAGGCTGCGCCTGTTGAGAGCGAGAATTAGGGAGCGGCCATTAATTTTCCGCTATTCGCTTTTCGTGCGGCTCATCACCGATATGATTTCGGCGCTGCTCGATAAAATCGTGATTACCAACATTGGACTCCATCTGATTCTGCCAAAAACTAGAGCTGAAGTTGCTCTTCCGCTATAATCGCGCCGATCATGAACCTCTCCGCGGGCACGAAGCTAGGTCCATACGAAGTTGTCTCCCTTCTCGGCGCAGGAGGTATGGGCGAAGTCTATCGCGCCCGAGACTCACGCCTTCGGCGGGAAGTTGCCATCAAAGTTTTACCAAAAGCGCTTTCAGCTGACGCCGATCGTATGAAGCGTTTCGAGCAAGAAGCGCTTGCGACGGCGGCGCTGAATCATCCAAATATTCTGGCCGTTTTCGACATAGGTACAAGCGATGGTTCGCCCTACGTTGTCTCTGAACTGCTGGAGGGCGAGACTCTTCGCGAGCGCTTGCGTAGCGGGGCCATCCCTGTGCGTAAGACCCTCGATCACTCCATGCAGATCGCGCATGGGCTAGCTGCGGCACACGAAAAAGGCATTATTCATCGCGACCTCAAGCCTGAAAATTTATTTGTCACAAAAGACGGACGCGTCAAGATTCTCGACTTTGGACTGGCCAAGTTAACTCAGCCCGAAAGTACGGCCAATACTTCCATGGCAACCGTGAGCCACGGTACCGAGGCTGGAGTCGTGATGGGCACGGCTGGGTATATGTCTCCCGAGCAAGTGCGCGGAACTGCGGTTGACGCGCGCTCTGACATCTTTAGTTTTGGCGCGATTCTCTACGAGATGCTTGCCGGCAAACGCGCCTTTCATGGCGACACGTCTGCAGACACGATGAGTTCGATCCTGCGAGAAGACCCTCCGGAGTTGAGCGAAACCAATCGCAACATTTCTCCGGCGCTTGATCGGATCGTGCAGCACTGTCTGGAGAAAAATCCGGAGAGCCGCTTCCATTCCGCAAGCGATATCGCGTTTGATCTCGAGCATCTTTCTGGACTCTCCGGTTCATCCGCAAGAATCGCGACCTTGGGCTTTGCCGATAAAGGCAGGAGCCGTGCGCTGCCCATTGCTATCGCGACCGCTCTCGCACTGGCATTCGCTGCCAGCGCACTCGGTTGGTGGATTGGAAGGGCTGGCGCCCGGACCGAACAACCGGAGTACAAGCAAATCACTTTCCGCACCGGTTCGATTGGCAACGCCCGGTTCACTCCCGACGGCAGCATCGTTTACAGAGCAGCCTGGGAGGGCGGCGAGAATCAACTCTACATCTCGCGCACGGACGATCCGGGAGCGCGAGAGCTGGGAATGAAAGACGCGGAGCTGTTATCGATCTCGAAGGCCGGTGAACTCGCCATTCGCCTGAATACAAAATTTTTGTCTGGCTACGCGCGCACAGGAACGCTGGCCCGTGTTCCATTGAGCGGCGGCACTCCGAGAGAAGTGCTGGAAGATGTTCAGGACGCCGACTGGTCTCCGGCAGGCGACACCTTGGCCGTGGTCCGTTTTATTCCCCAGAATAGCCACTGGCGTTTGGAGTATCCGATCGGAAAAGTTCTGTACGACAGCATTGATTGGATCAGCCACCCGAAAATATCGCCCAATGGCAAATGGGTCGCTTTTTCCGACCACGAGAACCCGGGTGGCGACGACGAAGGTTCCGTTGCAATCATCGCTAGCAATGGCAGCGACAACAATAAAGACAGAAAACTTTCATCGGGATGGGAATCGATCGAAGGAGTTCTATGGTCTCCCGCTGGGGACGAGATCTGGTTTTCTTCGAGCACAAACGGCAGCGCCGTCAATCCGCGCGCTGTGACGCTGGCCGGTAAGCAGCGGAGTATCACCAACGTTCCGGGAGGTATGTGGATCGCCGATCTGCAAAACGGCGCTTTGTTGATGGCGACACATCAGCCGAGAATTGGTATTCGCGGTCTAGCCCCTGGTGCCAAAGAAGAACAAGAACTAGGTTGGTTTGGCTGGTCGATCCCGCGCGACATTAGCGTTGATGGCCAAAAAGTTATCTTCGAGGAAGAGGGCAACGGCGGCGGACCAAACTACACAGTCTTCATCCGTTCTACAGACGGATCTCCGCCGGTTCGAATAGGAGAGGGATTGGGCTTGGCGCTTTCGCCAGATTCCAGGTGGGCGATTACCAAGGCGGCTAAAGGTGGGCCTCTGAACCTTGTGCCCGCGGGGGCGGGCGAGGCGCGTCAACTCACGCACGATTCCATCAGCTATGGCGCTGTCCACTTTCTGCCTGACGGCAAACACATCTTGGCGGCAGGAATTGAGTCCGGGCACGGCGCGCGAGATTATTTGATCGATTTTCAAACCGGCGATTCGAAGCCCATCACGCCAGAAGGAACTGTAGGCATAAACCTTTCCCCTGACGGCAAAAGCATGACTGTCACTGGCCCGGACGGCAGGTATGGAGTTTGGCCTCTTGACGGCACCGGTTTGCGTTTGATTCCCAACCTTGATTCCAGTTATAACTTGACCGGATGGTCAGCCGACGGGGCCTCCGTCTATGCCGTTTCCAGCCACACGGGATCAGGCGGCGCCAAGGTGTACAAAGTCGATCCATCAACAGGGAAAATGGAGTTCTGGAAAACCTTCGGCGGAGAACTAGGAGCTGGCACGTCGCAGGTCGGGGGACCAAAGTTCTCTCAGGACGGTCGAGCTTACGCCTACGTCTATGTAAAAATGCTTTCGGAAGCGTTTGTCGTGACTGGGCTTAAGTAAAAGCGGCGAGGCCTGGGTTCCCCTCATTTAACTTGTGGGATAACTAGAGCCAGCACTGAATACGTGTTTCCCTGTTGTCATTTGGCCCCTCATTCCATCGGCAATTGATAGCCTCCGTGCGGTTCCGTCTGTGTGCCCGCCTCCGCTCTCGGTTGCTGGTATTCTTTCTGTTCTTCGAGGAGAGGCCCCATGTTTGAAGATCTGAAGGGTAAGGCAGCAGTTGTGTTCGGAGTTGCCAATAAGCGCTCAATTGCCTGGGCGATTGCTCAGGGACTTCACGCCGCCGGAGTGAATCTCGCCGTTACTTACCAAAATCAACGTATGGAGTTGGAAGCAAAGGATTTAATTTTGTCATTGCCGGGGGCAGAGGCCTTCATGTGCGATGTGTCCAGAGATGAAGACATTGCGCAACTCTTCGAAAAGCTCAAATCGCGTTATGGCAAGTTACATGCCGTTATCCACAGCGTAGCGTTCGCGCCCGCTGAAGAGTTGAAGGGAGACTTCGTAAACACCAGCCGCGAGGGCTTCAGGATCGCGCATGACGTCAGCGTTTATTCTCTGATCGCGGTGAGCCGGGCTGCGGCGCCTCTGATGGAAGATGGGGGGAGCGTAATTACGATGACTTACTACGGGGCCGAGAAAGTCGTTCCGCACTACAACGTGATGGGCGTTGCCAAAGCAGCGCTTGAATGCACGGTCCGTTATCTCGCCCAAGATTTGGGACGGAGGAAGATTCGAGTAAATGCCATCTCCGCCGGCCCCCTCAAAACGCTGGCGTCTCGCGGCATTTCCGGGCTTGGGGACATGCTGAAGTCTCACGCGGAGCGCGCGCCATTGCAGAGAAATGTCGAAGTTTCAGAGGTTGGCAACACGGGCGTCTTCCTCGCTTCCGACGCTAGCTCGGGCATCACCGGAGAAGTGATCTACGTCGATTGTGGTTACAACATCATGGGTTTTTAAGTGTTCGAGAAGGGACTCTCCATTGGCTCGACAAACGTGATCGCCGAGGCAGCTTTTCACGAAATCAGAACCATATCCTCGCCCCTGGAAGCTTTGGGATTTCGTGGAAGAACATTCAGTTAACGGCCACGCGACGGTCATCGAAACTGATGGCAAGCTCCCCTTGGAACCAGGCTACTGCATCATTAAACCGCGCCGCAGCCGCCGTCCAGCACCGCAATTCTAAAGTGGCAACCGATAGTGCCGATAGACGAGTAGATGCCGACGCTTGTGCTCGCCGCTTCGCGTCAAACTTCGAGCGTTGCTCCCGGCGGGATGGCTCGAGCATGACGCTCCCGATCGAACTTCCTTACCAGCGCCCGAACTCTACGTTTTGGGAATCTCTGATGAGATCAAAGCTTGCAGGTAGTTTTATGAAGCGGACCCAGGTCGATGCTCCGGCGCGGGAACCGCTCCATTGCGATACCCCTCGAATCAGTGGGGCGGACATGGCGGCCGTCTATTTTGGAGAGCGTGTCGCCGGAGACTTTTACGAGGTCCTAAGAGTCGGCAGTTCGCGAGTCATATTTGTGATGCTCGATATTGCTGGCCGTCGCGCAGATACGCGCGAAATTCTCTTTACTGTCCAGAGAACTTTTCGCGAACGCTCGTCAATTTTGTTTGCGGAAGAAGACTTTAACGAGACCAGCGCTATGATTCAACTCTGCTATGCGATGAATCAAACCATCATTGACCGCGGGGTCCGTAATTGCTCAGCGTTTATTGGTTGCTACAACGAAGACGTCGGCACAGTTTGCTACGCCAATGCGGGGCACACACCGGCGCTGCTGCGCGACCGTTCCGGGATCTCACTGCTCGCGGCTACGGGCCTTCCACTTGGCCTTTTTACGCACACCACCCAAGGCGCAAATACATATCGTCTGGAGGAGGAGTCCGCCCTACTTCTGGTGTCGCGGGGAGTGGTAGAAGCAATTTCATTGCGACATGACGCCGACTCTAGCTTGTCATCTAATTTCGCAATGGAGGGGGTTGTGGCTGCCATGGAGCAGGCCCCGATACATCGGGCCTACGGGCTTTGCCTGGCAATGCTGCGGTCTGCGCAACAAAGTGCGCCACAGGTGGTCGGCGGGGCCGACCTCACAACTCTAGCTTTGGTTCGCAATAGCAAGGGAGAGTTGAACGAATATGAATCCTTAAACCGGCTTAATACGGGGCCAGTCACTGATTACCGATATTAATATTGATCATTAGAGAGCAGAGCCGGCGGCCGCCATTACCCAGCCTTCTGAAAGAAACTGCTCAACTGTTCTCTCCTGGACACCCTCCTGCACGCGCAGTTCGTCGTTCAAAAAGTGGTAGGAGAGACTACCAATCCCCTGGTCGTCACGGAACACGCGATCGACACGGATGCGGTTACCGTCACGATCGGCACATATAAGACCAACTTTTAGATCCTCAACCTCTATTTTTTTGATGCTCTTTGCAAAATTTGCCATCGAATATTGGATGAGGCACGAACCAGGAACGGAGCGTCCTGATCACAAATCTTCGTCGAATTTACGACCACCGGTGGTTGAAGGGATGGCGGGGAAAACCGCCAGCATCCGGTTTCGGAAGTTGGCATTCGTTTTCTTTGCCGCCGCCATGCTGTTTTCATTGATTCGCGAGTGGCACGCTCCGATTGCTTGCACGCGACTCATGATCGAACACGGCAGAAGCCGCTAGATGAATTGAAATCCGTCAGGCGACGGCGAACTTACAAAGGGCCCTGAAATATCGCTTTTGAGCGTTTGTCCAGTAAGGTCCAGTGGTTCAAAAGCCCCATAAACCCGATTCAAGATAACCGTATCTTCCGCTCTTGATCCGACACTCTCTGCAAGTCAATTTGCAAGTTCTTATCTCGGAGTAGTTGAGGAAACTTCTCTCCCCACTCTACCAATAATATGCAATTCGGTGCGATCAAGTCGTCAAGCGCGAGGGTCTCAAGTTCTCGCTCCGTATCAATGCGGTAAAGGTCGATGTGGAACAGGGTGATTTTAGGTCCGCGATATTCATGAACAAGGGTGAAGGTCGGGCTGGTGACATCTTCTGCATGTGCCGCTCCGAATCCTTCGGCGATCCCTTTGATAAGGGTGGTCTTGCCTGCACCAAGGTCGCCGCTAAGAAGAACTAAGAGTGGAGGCAATATCTCGCCCGCAAGTTCTCGACCGAAGGCGATCGTCTCTTCCGCAGAATGGGTGATGGTTTGGGCTTGCATCCCGCTGATGACGCCAGTATAGCGTAGAGGACTAACGTCTTCGGGACTGCCCTGCCCTAGAATCCCGCTGCTAGCGGACTGCATGCAAGCGTTTTGCGCAGTGTGGAAAGGCTGCACATTTCGGCCACGCCGCGTATGGCGCCCGACCGAGTATGAAATGCAATTTCCACAAAATCGCCCGCCAGAAGTTTCCGGGGCATTTGCGGCAGGTCTCCGGTCAGAGAAATCGCAGTTTAGCCGTCGCCCAGTAGCCGCTTTCGGCTATGAGCGCCGCTGCCACTGATCCATTGAGTCGTACCCGAGGAGAGCGCTGCCGGGAATCGTTTGGCGGGAAATGAGTCATAATAATCTTGTCAACTATGCCGCGAAGGCAACACCCTTGGCGGCAAATAACGAAAGCGGTTGCCCATGGGCACGCTTTGCGCGTCAAGAAGTTGGCAATCCTGCCAAATGCCCCTTAGCGATAATCACGGCAGTAACTTTTGCGACTGACCTGGTCAGAGTACGCTTGTTTGATCAGGGCATAGATAAGTAGATATTTAGGGAGATTAGCCAGAAGAACTCGCGGAACTTTTATCGTGAGACGAGGCGTTCGTTGATATGGGTATGGATATGGATACGAATACGGATATGGATTTGCGGATAATGAAGAAGTTGAGATTGGCGGCGATAGTGGCGATCGCTCTGGTGTCGTTTCTGACTGGGTGCTCGCGCGATCCGAATGTCCGCAAACAAAAATATCTCGAGAGCGGCCAGCGTTATTTCGATAGGGCTCAGTATCGCGAAGCGGCAATTCAATACGAAAATGCGATTCAGGTCGACCCGCGCTTCACCGATGCTCATTACAAGCTAGCTATTACGCTGATGAAACTGCAACAGTGGCCCAATGCTTTTCAGGAATTGAATACCACCATCCAGCAGAAGCCGGACCAGTATGCAGCACATCTGGATATGGCGAACCTGCTGATTTTGGGGCACCAGTTCAACGATGCGAAAGAGCACCTCGACGTCGTAGCCGAAAAAGAACCGAATAACCCAGAGGTCTATGTCGCGCGCGCTAACTATGACGAAGGCATGAACAATCTCGCGGCCGCGCTGACGGACATGCAAAAGGCTTTGCAACTCGATCCGAAGCGCTCTGATTCCTATTTGAACATGGCACTTCTTCAGGTGCGGGGGCAGCAGTGGGATGTGGCGGAGGCGAGTTTCAAGAAAGCGGTGGAACTCGATCCGAAATCCGGTAACGCCCTGCTGGCACTGGGAAATTTCTACCAGGCGCGCGGGCTCTATCCTGAGGCCGAACAGACTTATCAGAAGGCTATTCAGATAGCACAGGACGATCCTAACCCAAGGATCGCTCTCGCCGGACTTTACATGGGGGAAGGCAGACCGACTCAGGCTGAGGAACTGCTTAGAAAATCCAAGAAAGATTTCCCCTCCAATTCGGTGGGATATCGCATGTTGGGAGACTTTTATTACTCAAACAACCAGCTCGAACGAGCTACCGCCGAGTACGGAGAACTTTATCGCGATCATCCCAAGGACTCGGTGGTGAAGAAGAACTACATTCAATTGCTCATTTTGAAAGACAGGATCGCCGACGCTCGCAAGCTGAATGACGAGGATCTGAAGACTAAACCAGACGATCCCGGTACCAAACTTTTCAAGGCGGAAATCGATATTCGAAGCGGCAAAGCCAATGACGCCGTCAACACGTTGGAATCCGTTTTGAAGAACGATCCAGACAACGCCATCGCCCATTATCAGCTTGGGCTGGCCTTTGATCAGATGGGAAATAACAATCGTGCGGAAGCAGAATGGCGTGATGCGACTCGCTTGCGTCCAGACCTCGTTGAAGCCCACCGTGCCCTGGCAGGAGTGGATATTCATCGAGGCGATGCGAATGCATTGTCCCAGGAAGCTGAGCAAATCATGTCCGTCCAGCCCAACGCTCCCGATGGATATCTCTTGCGAGCGATTGCGGATATCAATCGCAAACAGTATCCCTCGGCGGAGGAATACATAAAACAATCGTTACAAAAAGAACCAAAAAACCCAATTGCTTACGTCCAACTGGGCAATCTGCGGGTGGACCAATCTCAATACTCAGAGGCACAGAAAGCCTACCAGCAAGGCCTCGACGTCGACCCGAATTCAACCGATGCGCTGGGCGGACTGCTCAATGTCGAGTTGTTGCAAAAGCAGCCGGACCGTGCGATTGCGATCGCCAAGACACAGATCTCACGAAATCCCAGGAACGTCGGCTTTCACATCATGCTTGGCCAACTGCTGATCGAGCAGAAGAAGGATCCGGGAGCGGCCGAAGCTGAATTCAAGCAGGCGCTGGATCTGGACAAGAAGAGCGCCGAAGCAGCGGTTAAGCTTGGAATCGCCCAGACCGCCCGGGGGGCGGGCGATTTGGCCCTGCA
This sequence comes from Acidobacteriaceae bacterium, assembly GCA_025361625.1. Taxonomy (GTDB): domain Bacteria; phylum Acidobacteriota; class Terriglobia; order Terriglobales; family Acidobacteriaceae; genus Acidiflorens. The sequence continues at coordinate 44,870 of JANYKL010000095.1, read as the reverse complement.
AACATACGTTGAAGGCGAAAAGCAGAATCCGCGGGAAATTGCATTCTATCTGCTGGCCGGCGGCATTTATGAAAACAAGCAACAATGGGAGAACGCAAAAGATCAGTATCAGAAGGTGCTGAACCTGCAACCAGAAAATCCTCTTGCCTCGAATAATCTGGCGTATGTAATGTTGCAGCAGGGCGGCAATGTGGACGTCGCCTTTTCGATGGCGCAAACGGCGCGGCGGCAACTACCTGACAACGCAAATTCCGCAGACACGCTGGGATGGGCCTTTTATCACAAGCAAGTTTATTCTTCCGCTATCGATCTCTTCAAAGAGGCCGTGAAGAAGGAGCCGGATAACCCTCTCTTTAATCTTCACCTGGGTTTGGCGTACGCAAAGATTGGCAAGGGGGCGCTGGCGCGCCAGCAACTCGACAAAGTGGTGAAGCTGAAGCCGAACTCACCGGAAGCAGAACAACTAAGACTGGCGGTAGCCGAAGTAAAGGGATAAGAGCGTTTGCTCGCCAAGGCAAAGCACGGCAAATTTATCCCGCAACTGATCTAGCTCAGGTCGTCCTTTTTAAGTGGCATAACTGAATCGGGTATTCTGCGGCAACCCTAGACGGGAAGTTCTTCTTGCATCCAACCGGCCGTGGCTTCCGGTTTGGGTTCAGCGCATAAGTCCAGAACGAGTTTTTCGAGCACCAAACGCTTGCCAACCGGGTTCGAACGCAACGCCAAGTCAGCCTTGGCGACAAGCCGAATGGCCCGCGTCAACTCCCGCTTCGATTTATAACGGCGAGCCTGCCGGATAATGTCATCCGCCGCAAACGGCGGCACTCGGAACCCCTGCCACAGCGCGGCCCACAACATGCGCTGGTCGCGCACGTTGCGCTCCAAAATCACCAGCATTTGGCGGAAGGTCTTGGCCAGCATATAGAGATGGCCGATGGCGGCTTCTTCGCCATCTCCTACGTTGAGCAAACAGTCCAAAACCTCCAGCGCGCGGGCCGGAGCCTTCGATGAGATCGCGTCCGTCAGTTCATAGAGCGAGCGCTGCTTGGCGGCAAGTACCATGGTCTCCACATCACCAAGCGTGATTTTCTTTTTCTCGCCCACATAAAGAATCAGTTTCTCGAGTTCGTTCGAGACCATCATCATGTCGCCGCCAAGCGCGTCCACCAGTTCGCGTGCACCGTCGGGGTCGACCTTCACCTCGCGTGTGGCGCTGTACTCGCTAATCCAGCGCACGGCTTCGCCTTCCTGTACACGGCATAGTTCGACGATGCCGCAGAATGGTCCAAGATCATCGCGGATCTTCTGGTAGCGATCTTTGTCCGTCATGTCCATGCGGCGCGCGTCGGCGGGGATGCTGATGTGGTCGGCAACGAAAACAATGAGCGCATCCGGGTTCGGATTCTTGCAGTAGGCCTCGATTGCGCCGATCTTTTCTTCGTTTGACCCGCGGCCGAACAGGTTCTTCACGCCACGAACGAAGAAAACCTGAAAGGGCGCCATCAGCGAAGCGGTCCGGGCCCTATCGAGAACTTCATTCAGCGAAGTTTCGGTGAGATCGAATTCGAAGAGTCCAAAGTCGCGCGAGTCAGGGGCTACCAGGTGTTCGAGGATGGCATCGCGGCAGCGTTTGCGGAAGAACGCTTCATCTCCCACCAGCACATACGCGGGTCGTAGCTTTTTCGATTCCAGTTCGGAGAAAAAGCGCTCGGTTTGGGAGAAGGCCCGCATTCCTAATTACTCTAACATCGCGACCGTCAACGGCAACTCCCCTTGAGTTAACGCTGGATCTCAGGCGTCGAATCAGCGTTTCTTTTTCGCTGGGGCGAGTTCTCTTGCGAAAAAATCCGCTGCCATTTCGTTGACCCGCTGGTGGACGGCTGCTCGATCGACGCCGGGATTATCCACGAACAACTGCGGTAATTGCTTCTGGCCAAGCTCGGTACCTACGTCGAGAAACGTGTAATGACCGACGCCCCCGGGGATGATCGTAAGTTTCGAGCCTTTAATATTCGCGGCATAAAATCTCGCATTCTCGTCGGGAGGAACGATGGTATCGCTTTCGCCGGCAACGATCTCGATAGGAATCGCGATCTTCTGCAAAGTTTCTGGAGTGAACGCCCTGGCGACGGCGGGAGCAATCAAGAATGCGGCTCGGACTCGCGGATCGCGATAAGAATCTCCGGCATGCTGCAACGATTGCTTCACTTCGGCTTCTTGCCGGATGGCCTTAAACTTTTCCAGCAGATCGGGCATTTCCGGAGGGCTACAGGCAGCCTTTTGTTCATCGCACCAGACCAGAAGACGGTTAAGGTCAGTAGTCCCGCCCGCAAGCTCGAGCATCGTGTATCCGCCATAGGAGAAACCCGCCGCGCCGATGCGATCAGGATCGATTTTCGAGCCAAACCGAGGATCCGCGAGCATGTCGCCGATCACCGTGCTGATATCCTTAGCTCTCTCCCACCCTTCGATAAAACCCTGGGTCGTATATCCGGTGACTGCGTTGTTGCCGGGATGGTTGCAGGCGACGACGATATAACCCCGAGCGGCGAGATAGGTGCCAAGCCACGCCATCTGCATAGCGCTCCCTCCGGTGCCGTGGGAGAGCGCGATAAGTGGAAATTTCTCGAACGCCGGAGCGAGCGTGGCATCCTTGGCAGCCCGCCCGGCGCTGAACAGCGGCGCGTCAGGAGGACCAACTAACTGATCCTTTTGTCCAGCGATGTCTTCGGACGGATACCAGATAATACCGCTCAGGGTACGCTCGTTCGAGCCGCGCCAGTTGTAGTCATCGGGCGCGGAAAACTCGCGAAAGCTAAAGCCGATATGATGCAAAATCGGCTGTTCTTTTTTTTCTCTCTTGGCAGCAAATGAAAAGGGCGCAAGAGCGATCAACATTGCCGCAAGGAGCTTGGAGCGGCTCGACATGATCAGTACGCCTCCAGAATGTTCGCGACAAGGGTCCGTGCAAAGTCACGTGACAGGCGATCGACAGCTGGAGAATCCTCCTGAAAAAAGCTGGTGAGGTCGCGCGACAATTCGTATTGATCGTGAAAAATGTAATTCGGATTCTGGAAGAGCACCTTGCCCTTGCGGTCGGTTAATGTGACTTGAATGTTCACTGTAATGATTGCGCTTGCTGCGCGTCCGGTCTGAGAATCGTAAGCCAGCGGGTTGGACGACGCCGATAAAACTATGGCTTTAAGAGTTGCGTCGGCATCAGAATTCGAATCATGGATCACATGATATTGGGTTCGAGCGTTGAACTCTCGTACTACCGCGTCCGTTAATTGTTGCTCCACCCGAAAACTGGGGCTCCGGCTCAAGAAGCCAGGGATTGCAATAGTTTGCACGTTGCGAGGCAGTTCTGCCGCGCTGTTGCCGGCGGTGTGATATCCGCACCCGGTCAACAAAAAAAGAGCGATAAAAATGGAGGCCAGAAAACTTTTACTTCTGGCCTGTTCCGTCATTGAATTGGCCCCGTAGGTCGAGATGCGGTCATGGTTTCGGCACACTCGACGGCTGTGAGCGCAGCAATCCGCAAATTGTCGGTTGTGGCCCAGAGCCAGACTCCGTTCGCCTGAGTCGCGTCAGGAGTAATCGAAAGCTGAATGTCACCTTGCCCCGCCGCACTCACATTGGTTGGTGACTCGTCTGGACCAACATTCAGCACCACGTGATCTCCAGCCAAGGCAAGCGAGAGATCGGCGACGCTGACCGGTTTTTCCATTTCCAGGTAAACCGAGAATCCATAACCATGGAAAACCGGAGCTTGCAAAAGCTGTAAGGCAGGCTCGACCGCCGCAGGAGCGATGCTCCGGTAATGCTTGACAATCGTCTGCGAGACCTCTTGCAGCGATAAATGAGAGCTTTGGCCGAAACGAGCCAAGAGGTTAAAAGCGACCTGAATATCGAATATTTTCTTTGGCAATTCCTGAAAGGAAAGTAAGTTCACCGTCTGCTCGTGAAGTTCGTCCATTCCCTTCTGGCCACTTTCGGACGCCGGCTCCAACACAGTGGCAACCAGACGCTCGACCTTAGCGGCCTTACCGGCTCGCAACGCGAGAAGGGCCAAGACAGTGGCGGCAGGATGCGCCACCACAACCGGCCCTGGCTGTAAATCTGGAGCCACGGACTGGTTCGTCTGACGCTCGATCCAGGGCGACCGAATCGAGACTCCCGGCTTATCTTCCAAGGCATACGTAAGATCGACGATCGTATCGCCAAGATCGCTAGCGGCCTTCCAGTTATTTTTTGTGGAGCGCGCATCAGCGGCGAAATAAGCGAAGTCGACGCGCTCGAACTGCTCTGAGCGGATGCTCTGAATAAAATTAATTTCGTCGCCGACGGCTTTAAGCTGACCAAGCGTGTCGTCGTCGTCCAACAGACGAATATCCGCCGCCGGAAAGTTGCGGTCGCGCAAAACTTCAGCAAGTTCTTTACCGAGAAGGGTTGCGCCTCCAACGATGGCGACCCGATATAAGTTGGCGCCGCGCGCCTCGAGCGGCGAAGCTACAGCTTTGGGGGATACAACTTTCGAGACTGGACTCATGGAGTTTGAGATGCTTCCCGATACGCCGGAGGTGCAGGCGGCCGTTTACGGCGCAAAACCCACTGCAATCTCCACAACACGCCCGACGCCATGTAAAGGATGGCGATCACGAAAAGCGCCGGCCCTGAAAAAAACCAAATCGACGCACCAACAATCGCAAAAATAACGATGAGGCGGAAGGGGTGCCGCGAACGAAAATCGATGTCTTTAAAGCTGTAGAAGCGCCAGCTGCTCACCATAAGATAACCGACCACGACGACCGTCATGATCCAACTCATCGAAGTAATCCAGGAGGTCACGGGCTCTCCACCGGCAAAATGCACAACCGCCGCTATTACACCCGCGCCTGCTGGAATCGGCATCCCAACAAAATACTTTTTTCCAGGGCGCCCAGGATTTGAAGGCTGAGGATTCTTCGCAATATTGAACCGGGCAAGGCGACTGGCGCCGGCAATCAGGAACGCAAAGCAAGCGATAGACCCTAATTGAATTATCTTCAAATGGAGCCCGGGACTAATGAACCCCGTCGGGAGCAGGTGGAAGCCCCACATCCACGCCAGGAGCGCTGGAGCCACGCCGAACGTGATGACATCTGCAAGCGAGTCTAATTCTCGTCCAAAATCACTAGCGGTGTTGGTCATGCGCGCGATACGCCCATCAAGGCCGTCGAATAACACAGCGAAGCCGATGGCTTTCGCGGCGTAGTCCAAGTGCCAGGGATCGACGGGGTTGCCGTGCACGGTCTGTAGAATCGCGTAGAATCCGGCCGCGATATTCGCGGTGGTGAAGAGCGAGGGCAAAATATAAATGCCTTTGCGCAGTTTGCCGCCAGAATGATCGGTTACGCGGCGCCGAGGCGTTTGCTCGTCCATGTTTAGTGAGCCCCTCCCTCAAGTTTCTCTTTGTCCCCAAAACCTGCGTGCAAGGCCGGGGCAGTCAGTTGACCGACAGGCAACATCGCGAGTACGGTCTGGCCGCCTTTAACCCGATCACCGACCTGGACCTGGACGGCGGCATCGCGATCGAACATAATATCTACGCGGGATCCGAATTTTATGAGACCAACGCGCTGACCGCGGCTCAATTGGTCTCCAACTTTGAAGTTGAAAACGATGCGGCGAGCGATTATGCCGGCAATCTGTTTGAAAATTACCGTACGCCCGTCCCCTTCAACGGTGACTACGTTCTTTTCATTTTCTTCGGCTGAGTTTGCACTCATCGCGTTGAGGTGTTTGCCACGCTCGTAGCGCAGGTCGCGAATGACTCCCGTGATCGGAGAACGATTCACGTGAACATCGAAGACGTTCAGAAAAATGCTGATTCGGTAGAGAACGGTCTCGTTCCCCGTGACGAGCGAGACGTCGGTGACCTTGCCATCGCCGGGAGAAACGATAGCTCCCGGCAGCGTAGTGATGGAGCGCTCCGGATCGCGAAAGAACCACAAAAAAAATAACGCCAGCAAGAGGAGAGGGACAGCGAAGGGCCACTGCGTCAGGAATCTGATCACGATTGCGGCGACCAAGCATCCTGCGGCGTAAAAATATCCGTCTCGAACCATAGGAGATGCAACGATTATAGTGCGAGTCGAGGCGATTCTTACTCTCGTAATCCATACACATCTAGAGCACCAAACGTCGATATAGGCGATCACTCCAGGGGTTGCGCCTGGCTAGGCGGAAGGGAGGCCCACCCCGGCGTACACGCAGGTGCGGTGGTACCGGCCAACAAAAAGAGGGGTGTTAAGCGGAACGGCCTTGAACTTGATGTTCAAGCGTGTACATCTGGTCTTTGAGTCGTAATTTCAGCTTCTTTAATCGCACTTCTTCCAGCTTCTCATCTTCGGTGAGGTAACGCTTCTGGGTGAGGGATTCCAGACGTTGGGAATATTGCGAGTGCTCCTGAGCCAGTCTCTGGAATTCGTCGGGACCGGACTGGGTCCCGTCTCTTGTAGTAAGCATCTTTGCCAGACCTCCTACCACTGTATTGTTACGACCAGACTAAAAAGTAGCACAGGGCTAGACGCGCTTCAATCAGATTTCATAGGTAGATTTAGTTTTTTGTAGGGGTCTTTAATACCCAGAAGTGATTGCATAAGTCGATGACCTATATAGGCAATCTCTGAAAGCTGGGAAGATATTCACAGGCGGGCGAAATACATAATCGCACTCTCGCGCGGGTCTTTATAGTATCCGTTTCGAGTTCCGTCCATCTTAAAACCCAGCTTCTCATAAAAGGCGCGTGCGGCTGCGTTTGACTCTCGCACTTCCAGCAGAATCCGAGTGGCGTGCCTATTGCGTGCCGACTGCATGACGTTGCGAACAAGCTTTTCGGCTACTCGGTTTCGGCGAAATTCAGGGAGGACCACCAGATTTTGGATTTCCCAGTCGTCTGTGAGGGTTTGCACGGCGATGAACCCGCACAGAGACGTTAGGCTTTCAGCAATCGCAAGAATTCCTTTCTCAGCTACGTGCGAATAGTGCTCAGCTGTCCAATGGGATGCTGTCGCCGTTTGAGTTGCGATCGTCAAAATCGTCGGAACGTCATTTCGGTTGGCGAGTCTAATCGCAATCGGCAAATCATCGCTATCTCGGTTCATCACTTGGAATGATCCTTGGGCAGCAAGTCCTTGGACAGCGAGTCCTTGGGCAGTGAGGCCACGTTGTGGCGTAGATAGTTGGGCTCAAGATCTCCCACGCTTACAATTTCTCCGCGCCCAAGACGCTCCATTCCAAGTTGCGCGATCACTCCTGCGTTTGGATAGGTGACAAGGCGCACGAGGAGGCCTTCGGACGAAAACGACTTTGCTAGAACTTCATCCGATGAGATCACCCCGAGTGGGCGCGAGTCAGAGGTGTGAACTCTGTCGAGGAATTCTTTGCGAGTCATGAGCCGTTCGCTGATGGGACTTGCAGATGCATGGTCGACGATCAAATACTCCCCCACGTAGAGATCGCTTCTCCCCGCGTCGAGGATCACTATGCTGCGACCCGTTTTTGCAGAGCTGCGGGCGATTGCTTCCAGAAGGGAAATTCCGACGATCGGTTTATTCAGCGTTTCGGCAAGCGCTTTTATGGCCGCCAGTCCGACTCGAAGACCCGTGAATGATCCTGGTCCGGTCACGACAATGAATGCCGAGATGTCGTGCTTCGTCCGTCCACGACCATGCTTTTGCAGAAGAGCCGCGATCTCCGGAACGAGGTGTGCTGAAAACGCGCCCCCATCGAGGGGCACAAGCTCGAGAAGTTCAAGAGACGCCTCGCCTGCGCGCGCTTCGGCAATCGCAATACTGCCCTTCTTGCCTGCCGTATCAACCGCTAACAAAAGCATAAGATTTCACGCGAATGGGCGCACGAGGCCACGAGACAGGGGGGAGTGCCGGAGGCAGCGCCGCTCATATCCCCACCAACTCCAGCAGAACACCCGCCGTACTTTGCGGATGCACGAAGATATAGCGGTGGCCGCCAGCTCCAGTTTTAATTTCATTGGAGACGAGGCGCACGCCTTCGGACTTCAATTTTTCGACTGCGGCGCCCAGGTCAGGGACGCGCACGCAAATGTGGTGCAGCCCTTCTCCTCGCTTAGCGATGTACTTCGCAATCGCGGAGTCTTCAGATGTGGCTTCGAGAAGTTCAATTCGGCAGTCGCCGACCGGGACCATAACAAGCTTGACTTTTTCATGTTCGACGGCTTCTTCGGGAGAAACGCTAAGTCCCAGCTTTTCGTAAATCATTTTGGCCGCAGTCAGCGATTTCACCGCTATTCCGAGATGGTCGATGCCAAAGTCCATAATTTTCTTTCGGATTTGTGTCCGCAGCAGCCGACCTGTCTACGGAGCGACGTCTCTTCTCGTTCAGGCCCGCTACGGGCGTTTCGGCTCCGTTGCGATCTGTGCCATCAATTCCTCGACCAGCGAATAGGGATCGCGCTTGTGCTCGGCGATCTCACCAGCATAGCGTTGCAGGCTGCCGTCGGACATCTGAGAGCGAGCCTTCTCGAGCATAGCGTCCCGAAGCATCTCAACCAGGCGTTCCTGCCAGTTCTCAATATTTCTCTTCTGGGCAAGATTCTCTTTATCGAGATATTTTTCATACTCGGTAATCGCCTCTGCAAGTTTCCCGATCCCTGTGCCTTCGCTGGCAACGGTCTTGACAATCGATGGACTCCACCGGTCGGCGCGCATGGCGAGCGACTGCATGGCGCGAATCTCGAGTTCCACACGCTCAGCGCCATCGCGGTCGCTCTTGTTAATCACAAAGATGTCCGCGATCTCCATGATTCCCGCCTTGATGGTCTGCACGTCATCGCCCATGCCCGGAACCAGCATCACCACAGTGACATCAGCGAGGCGAACTATATCGATTTCATCTTGCCCGACTCCCACGGTTTCGATCATGATCACATCCCGTCCGGAGGCATCGAGAACAGTCGAGGCGTCGGCGGTGGCGCGCGCGAGTCCGCCGAGCGAACCGCGAGTTGCCATACTGCGAATATAGATGCCGGGGTCACTATAGTGGTCCTGCATGCGGATCCGGTCGCCTAGGATTGCCCCGCCGGTGTAGGGGCTAGTGGGATCGACCGCAATCACGCCAACGCTCTGATGCTCTTTGCGGTAGTGTTTGGCTAATTGGTCGACCAGCGTGCTTTTCCCCGCCCCCGGAGATCCGGTGATACCAATAACTCGCGCCTTACCCGTGAGGGGGAAGAGCGACTTAAGAAGGTCTGACCATCCCGGGGCTCGATTCTCGACGATCGTAATGGCACGAGCGAGAGCGCGGGTGTCTCCGCTGCGAAGCCGGTCGATGAGCGGTTGGGATTGGGAATTCAACAGATCAGTGTAAAGCAGATGAGAATTCAGGGTCGGACTTCGGAGACTGGGCAGGGGCCCACTCCCTGCCCTTCCGCAAGCCCATAACCATTCAGCAATCTTTCAGCAGCTGGCGCGCGATGACCAGGCGTTGAATTTCGCTCGTCCCTTCGCCAATGGTGCAAAGCTTTACATCGCGATAAAACTTTTCAGCCGGATAATCTTTGATGAAGCCGTAGCCGCCGTGGATTTGTACGCTTTCATTTGCGCATCTAACGGCAACTTCGCTAGCGTAAAGCTTTGCCATGGAAGATTCCAGAGTCGTCTTCATGCCAGAATCTTTCATGGACGCGGCGCGCAGCGTGAGCAACCTGGCGGCTTCAATTTCCGTTGCCATGTCGGCAAGCTTCCATTGGATCGCCTGAAATTCGGAGATGGCTTTTCCAAACTGTTTACGCTCCTTTGAATATTTCAACGCAACCCCATAAGCGCCGTCGGCCATCCCGAGGGAGAGGGCGGCGATCGAAATTCTTCCGCCATCAAGGATGCGCATGGAATCGCGGAAGCCGTTCCCTTCCCCTCCAACTAAATTTTCGGCTGGAACAAAGCAATCTTCAAAAATCAGTTCGGCGGTGTCGCTAGCCCGCAGTCCCAGTTTGTTTTCCTTCTTCCCAGGGCGAAAGCCCTTCGTATTTTTCTCGACGATGAAGGCCGACAAGCCGTGCGTCCGCGCCGTCCGATCGGTTACGGCAAGCGCGACGATCACATCCGCGTAATGGCCGTTAGTGATAAAAGTTTTGGACCCGTTCAGAACCCAACCCCCCTTGGCACGTGTAGCAGTCATGCGGGCGCTACCGGCGTCCGAGCCGGCAGATGGCTCGGTCAATCCCCAGGCCCCAATGAACTCGCCGCTTGCTAACTTAGGAATGTATTTCTTTTTCTGCTGTTCATTGCCTGCAAGAAAAATGTGATTGGAGCACAGTGAGGTGTGCGCGGCGACGATGATGCCCACGGATCCATCCACGCGAGAAAGCTCGCCCACCGCCGTCACATATTCAACATAGCCCATGCCCGCGCCGCCGTATTCAGCGGGGAAGATGATACCCATCAGTCCGAGTTTCCCCAGCTCTTTGATGGTCGCGAGAGGAAACTCACTGGACTCGTCCCACGTCATGACGTGCGGGGCGATTTCGCGTTCCGCAAACTCGCGCACCGTTTTTTTCAGGTGAAGCTGCTCTTCGTTTAATAAAAAGTCCAATTGATCTCCTCGTCAAAAGAGTGCTTTGGGACGACATTTTCATTTAAGCATGTGAAGCTCCCGAAAAACATCGGATTTGAAAATCGGCGTAACCGACCGGTTGGCATCCAAAGGGACAATCAAATTTTTATCGATTATCGGGTGACTTGAAAACTGCTGGCAAAAGAACACGAACATCTACGCTCAGATTAGATAATTTCAGTGGACTCTATGGCACGCAAAAAAAAAGCCGAAGCCCGAAGGCTTCGGCTGTCCAGTTGGGTGTGCCCGGATAAAAATTCAAACCTATGTTCTAAACTTTGTCCCAAAAAACTGCATTTAAGGACAACTCTTCGATGAAAGGATCGCCCGAAGAGTTGTCACTTAGTTCATAACTGACTTAAGCGGTCCGACGTGGCCGAACTGTAAGATCCCGCACCTGCGCCAGAATGCTCGACATCTGCATTCCGTTCAGTTGCGACAGATAGGGCATAACTTCGGCAACGAACTGGTCTTCCATAAGTTCGCGAACCTCTTCCTGGCGGTTGCGTTCGCCGCCGGAGAGCAAATCTGGCACGCTGACTTCTAGAGCCCTCGCCAATCGCTCAAGGGAAGAAAGGGTCGGGGTGGCCTTCTCGTTCTCAATCTTCGAGACGTAAGTTCGAGGCACGGCCATGCGCAACGCCAGTTGACGCTGGCTCAGTCCGTTGCGTAACCTAAGCGATCGAATGGAATGCGCCAGTTTGAGATGCCCGCGCCCGGTGGAGTGGGCACTGATAGGCATGACTTCTGGCTGAGCGGTCATGGCGGCGATCTCCGCTTCGTCCTCATCCAAAGAAAGATGACAACGGCGGCAGAGACTATTGGTTGTGCGGAATTGCACTAACGAGCATTGGTCGCAGCGTACTACTTCCCGTGAATCCACGGGCGTTAATGTGGTTGCCATTCAGGGTTTGCGAGTGCCAGAGCGGGGGCTACTCTCAAAACCAACAACTAATGCGTAATCTGAGGGATCGGGGCGTTCATGTCAAGCGAATTGATCACATCTCGTTGTTGAAAACAGGGCAGTAATTCTGACAAAGACGAAAGGAATACGAAAGGCATATGACCGGGAGCCTTGAACGGCGTGGCAAGTCATGGTGTTTACTAACTGAGTTCACACAATCGGAGAGTTTGCGCAAACACGCGATCGCGGTCGAAGCATGCATGCGCGCCTATGCTCGAAAGGATGGAGCGGACGAGGAATTGTGGGGTACGGTCGGGCTGCTTCACGACTTTGATTACGAGAAATATCCGAGTCAGGAAGATCATCCATATCGCGGCTGCGAGATTTTAGCGGAACGCGGATATTCCGAGGAAGTGCGGCGGGCAATTATGTCGCACGCCGAATACAGCGGCGTCGCGCGGACTTCTCCGATGGAAAAGACGCTATTTGCATGTGACGAATTATCGGGGTTTATTACGGCTTGCGCGCTGGTAAGACCTTCGAAGTCGCTCGCCGATGTTGAGGCGAAGTCAGTTCGAAAAAAAATGAAAGATAAGGCTTTCGCGCGCAGCGTCCATCGCGAAGACATAATTTTGGGTGCGGCCGACTTGGGCCTCGACCTGGAAGAGCACATCTCGTTTTGCATCGAGGCGATGAAGGCGGTCGCCGGTGAGCTAGGGTTGGCTGGGACGGGCGGCGAAGCCTTCCTGGATAGGTTCTGATCAACGCAAGACATCCGCAAGCTTCCCGCTCGCGATCAAGTCGGAAATGCGGACAAAATCCTGGTACATTGCGCGGTCTTTCTCCATGGTCGCGCACACCGAACGGATCGCCGCGTGCGCCTGTTGCAGCGGTTTCGAAGTTTTAAGAGGCACATGAAAATCGAGAGCTTGCGCGGCGGCCATGGCTTCGATGGCTAAAGTGTTGCGAGTATTTTCAATCACTCGCTTCAGTTTGTTAGCGGCGATCATTCCCATTGACACGAAATCTTCTTTGTTTCCAGAAGTCGTGATTGAATCGACTGATGCCGGGTGAGCCAGCACTTTGTTCTCGCTGACGAGCGCGGCGGCGGTCACCTGCGGCATCATGAAACCTGAATTCAGACCCGCTCCGGGAGCCAGGAATGGCGGAAGGCATTCGCTTAGAGCCGGATTGACCATGCGCTCTAGTCGACGTTCGCTGATCCCGGCTAAGGCGCTCAGCGCGATGGCGAGAAAATCAAGCGCGAAGGCGAGAGGTTCGCCATGAAAATTTCCACCGGAGATGACGTCGCCTTCTCCGTCTGTGGCTCGTGGATTTTTTACAAAGACCAACGGATTATCGACTGCTGAGTTTGTCTCGATCTCAAATATCCTGCGGCAGTGGGCGAGAGTATCGCGCACCGCGCCATGGACCTGCGGGATGCAGCGCAGCGAGTACGCATCCTGTACACGTCCGCAATCGAGGTGCGATTCGCGGATCTCACTCTGCTCCATCAGGTGGCGAAGGTTTGCTGCACTTTTAATCTGCCCCGGATGGGGGCGTGCTTTGTGAATGCGTTCGTCAAAAGCCACAGTAGTGCCTTTCAGCGCATCGCAAGCCATGGCGCCGATAACATCGGCGGTGTCAACCAGCGTCTCAGCTGCGAGCAGCATGAGCGAGCCAATCGCCAGCATGGCCTGCGTTCCGTTGATCAGCGAAACTGCTTCTTTGGCCTCCAGCACCAGCGGCTTGATCTGCGCGGCCTTCAGGGCTTGGGCGCTCGCCGTGCGTGCGCCTTTTTCGTCATAGCACTCGCCCTCCCCGATCAACGCCAGCGCGAGATGCGCCAGCGGAGCCAGGTCGCCGCTCGCTCCGACGCTGCCCTGCGACGGGACATATGGAGTTACGCCCCGATTCAGCATTTCGCAGATGGTATCGATGGTGACGGCGCGAACTCCCGAATTGCCCTTGGAGAGCGAATTCGCGCGAAGAAGCATCATGGCACGGGTATCAGAAATAGCCATCGGCTCGCCGACGCCCACTGCATGCGAACGCACTAAGTTGACTTGTAACTCTCGTACCTGCTCTCCCACGATGTGCACATCGCTAAGCTTTCCGACGCCAGTTGTAATTGCGTAGGAAATTTTGTTGCTCGCGACCAGGGCATCTACAACCGCTCGAGCGCGGTCAACCGCAGTTCGTGCATCAGGAGCAAGCATTACGACCTGCCGAACATCGGTACGCGCGACCTCGCGTACGTCTTCGAGGGTCAGATCGTTTCCGTTAATATGTATGGCTTTCAAATCAGGTTTCGCCTTTAGATACGCAATTAATTGGTAAGTTCATCTCACGCACCGGAGACCATATTAGCGTTGCCGAATTAACAGACCTTGAACATTTACGGTGCGCCTGCCGCTGCGCGAAATATTTTAAGGAACTTTTCCGGCAATCTCTTCGAGTTCATTTTTGAATCTGCAACCACGTGCGTAGTTTCGCCTTGCGCCAACAGCTTTCCTTCCGTGCTGCGAAGCTCATATCCGAAACGAATCACCTTGTCTCGAACATGGGTAAGCGTGGTCCGCACCACAACCTCGTCATCATAATGCACGGGAGCCTTGTATCGGCATCGCGCAAAGACGACGGCGATGTAGCAGTCGTCTTCGCGCTCCATATCTTTGTAACGGAAACCAAACTGGCGAAACAATTCGACACGCCCAATCTCGAACCAAACAAAATAGTTGGCATGATAAACGACGCCCATCTGGTCAGTTTCCGCGTAGCGCACCCGGATGCGGGTTTCATTCACCGTTTTTGGCTGTCTCTTCTCGGAGTCGAAAGATTTCATCGACCCGTCCACTGCGGTTTTCTTTTTTCCAAAAATGACTCGATGCCTTCACGGAAATCGGCGCTCTCGCGAATGCCTGCATTTTCGCGAACCGCAGCCTCGATCTGCCTATCGAGTTCGGCTCGCGCGTGCTCGGTCAGCAGCCGTTTAGTATTTAAAAGTGAAAGCGGGCTGTTCTCGGAGAGTTGTATTGCAAGAGCATTGGCGCGCCCAAGCAAATTTTCCGGAGCGACAATTTCGTTCACTAATCCCAGTTTAAGAGCTTCTTCCGCCTTAAAGATTCGACCGGTAAGCAAAAGATCACGCGCGACTTTTTCTCCGACTTGACGCAAGAGAAAAGTGGAAACAATGGCAGGCACAAAGCCGATTCGAACTTCTGTGTAGCCAAACTTCGCATCGGGCACGGCAATAGTGAAGTCGCAAAGAAAAGCTAGTCCAGTTCCTCCGGCGATGGCGGAACCATTTACCGCTGCAATGGTCGGCTTGGGAAACTCATAAAGGGACTGGAAAAGCCTCGCCATAGTCTCTGAATCTTCCAAATTCTGTTTTGGCGAGCGCCCGATCAGTGCTTTCAAGTCCTCTAAATCCATGCCAGAGCAAAACGCTTTCCCTGCTCCGGTAAGGATGAGAGCTCGGGCGCCAGAGTTTTGGACTTCCTCTAGTGCACCGCAGAGATCAGAGATCAGTTCGTAACTAATAGCGTTTCGCTTGTCGGGGCGGTTCAGCGTGATCGTGGCGGCCTGTGCGGCAAATGTCAGTTGGAGCGTTTTGTAGTTCATCACTCTAGATTTCTGGACCGTTTGTAGGAATTTTATAACGCTTGCCAATCTCTGCCGACGCGGCGAGCAGCGCGTCCAGCGTTTTCAATGGCGGCAGTTGCGCTCCCCGGCTACGCAAAGTTTCGATTACGGCCTCGGTGGGAATATTTCCGACAAGATCATCTTGCGCGAAGGGGCACCCCCCAAGGCCACCTATAGAGGAATCAAAGCGCCGGCACCCGGCGTCGTAGGCTGCTTCTATTTTTGCCCGGGCATCTTCGGGACGGCTATGAAGATGAACTCCGATTTCCAGATAGTGATATTTTTCCATCACAACTGAAACTACTTCGCGAATTTTCTCGGGCGTAGCCAGGCCGACCGTATCGGCCAAAGAGATTTTTCGTATCTCCTGGATTTCCAGCAGCGCCACCGCTTCAACTACTTCTTCGATTGTCCACAGATCGTTGTAGGGATTGCCGAACGCCATCGAAATATAAACAACAGTATCTATACCGGCGTCGTCGGCCCTCTTGTCGATCCTTTCCAGTTCTTCGATTGCGTCTTCGAGCGTTTGGTGTTGATTCTTCTGCAAAAATGTTGGCGAGATGGAGTAGGGGAAGCCAAGTGTTTGCACCAGGCCCGTCGCAATGGCGCGCTGCGCGCCCTTTTCATTCACTACGATGCCGATGATCTCGATATCTTCAGGCCCCTCGAGTTGGCGCAGCACGTCTTCGGAGTCTGCCATTTGCGGGACGGCGCTCGGCGAGACAAAACTTACCGCGTCAATCTGCTTGAATCCTGCCGAGATCAACGCTTTTAGATATGTAACTTTCAGGTCGGTTGGAACCTGCCCTTTGAGGCCTTGCCAGGCGTCACGCGGACACTCTATGAGTTTGACGGTTTCGTTAGCTGGCATCGATTCTTTTTACTGCTAAAGCTGGAGAGGTTTTTCTTTTGACCACAAAACAACTTAAGATCAGGTTCCATCTGGAAAACTATAAATCATGTTTGCAGAACTCCGACTTTGAACTCGGGCACATCCGGGTTTAAGGACGCTGCTTCCAGAGCCTGCGTTATTGCTTGGCGCGTTTCCATCGGGTCGATAATCTTGTCGATCCAAAGCCGCGCCGCGCCGTAACGCGGATCAGTTTGCTCGTCGTATGTCTTCTTAGTTGAGTCGAAAAGTTCTTTCCGCTCTTCTTCGCTTAGCTTTTTTCCGCTGCGTTCAAGCTGCTTGACCTTTACTTCAACCAATGTTCCGGCTGCGGCGTCCCCACTCATCACCGCATATTTGGCGGTCGGCCAAGCAAAGACGAAGCGCGGGTCGAAGGCTTTACCGCACATGGCGTAATGACCAGCGCCGAACGATCCGCCGACGATAACCGTGATCTTAGGAACCACCGAATTCGACACGGCATTTACCATCTTCGCCCCAGCTTTAATGATGCCGCTCCATTCCGCGTCGCGCCCAACCATGAATCCGTTGACGTCATGAAAGAAAACCAGGGGGATCAAATTTTGATTGCAATCCATGATGAAGCGGGCCGCTTTTTCGGCGGACTCGGTGTAGATAACGCCGCCAAACTCGACTCGTTTTTTGCCTTCGTGATCCGTCTGCTGCGCGTGGAGTTTCTGGTTCGCGACGATGCCAACGGCGAAACCTCCTATACGTGCATAGCCGCAGACGAGCGTCTTCCCATACTCAGGCTTGTACTCATCAAAACGGCTGCCATCGACGATACGCGCGACAATTTCTTTCATATCGTAGGGTCGCGCCGAAGATGCATCGTACGTTCCGTAAATTTCTTCGGCTGGCATCGCGGGCTCGACGGGCTCTTTTCGGTCCCACAAAGATTGGCGCCGGTATCCCCACCTTTCGATCAGAGACCGAATGCGGGCAATGCATGCTTCGTCGTTCGGCTCGCGAAAGTCGACTGTGCCACTAATGGCGGAATGCATGGCGGCTCCGCCTAGCTCTTCAGCAGAAACCTTCTGTCCGATCGCCGCCTGTACCAGAGCCGGCCCCGCCAAGAACAGCCCGCTGCCGTCCGTCATTAGAACGTGATCGCACATTACTGGAAGATATCCGCCTCCCGCGACACACATGCCCATAATGGCTGCAATCTGGGGAATTCCCATTGCCGACATTACCGCGTTGTTGCGAAAAACGCGGCCAAAATCGTCTGTGTCGGGAAAGACATCTTCTTGCAGCGGAAGAAACACGCCCGCCGAATCGACCAGATAAATCGTAGGAATCTTATTTTCGATTGCGATATTTTGGGCGCGGATTACCTTTTTCGATGTCATCGGGAAAAATGCACCGGCCTTGACCGTGGCGTCATTCACGATCAGCATGACCATGCGGGAGTGAATGCGAGCGAGGCCCGTAAGAACGCCGGCCGCTGGCGCGCCTCCCCACTCTTCATACATCTGATGGGCGGCGTACAGGCCAAGCTCGAAAAACGTTCCCGGATCAACCAAGAGCTTGATGCGCTCACGAGCCGTCAGCCGGCCTTTTTTGTGCTGATTTTCAATTGCTTTCGTACCGCCGCCTTCGCAGATCTTCTCTTCTTCATTGCGAATCTTCGCTACCATATCGGCTAGAGCGCGCATGTTCGATTCGAAGCGCAATGAACTGGGGTCAATTCTGGTGGGAAGAATGTTGTCGATGGTAAGAGCGTTGGAGTTGGTCCGTTCAACCATAGAAATCTTATGAGGTGCTGGCGAAAATACCTACTATAACAGCCAGCTTTGGAGCAGGATCAATTGCGCACAGCCGACTCCCGTTTCACGCGACTGACGCCAGGATCGCTTTGCCTAGCTGAACAAGTGTCATCCTGAGCGGAGCGAAGGGCGGCGCAATTCTTGCGGCGAATTGCAGAGCTCCCTCGCTTCGCGAAGGATGCTTGTTTCGTATCGTTGTCACGACCGTGAAGCAGCTCCTCGACCTTTAACTTAAAATATATTTCCCTGCCTCGATGGTGCGCTGGGCAATTTGTTGGCGCAGCGCGATGGTGTTGAACGGTTCATGCTTCGACAACCGACGCACGATCGCTAGTTGAGTCCGCAGCATATCTCCATCGGCGACATCGGCAATCACTTTCTTCGCCGCAGCTTCGATTTTCTCGTGTGCTTGCGTCAAATAGACTCGCGTCATGGCCAAAGGCAACGCCGCGGCTCCTTCGCCTTTCTGTTCGACCATCTTTTGCGCGCGAAGCAGCGCCGACTCCATGGCGTAGATCTCAATCGTCATATCGGCGATTGCGCCCATCACTTCCTGTTGGTCTTGAATTTTCTGCATGTACTTCTGGGTCGCAGCCCCGGAGACGAACAACGCCAACTTCTTCGCTTGCGCCACCAGTCTGCGTTCTTCCGCGAGTTCGCCGTCGATATCGCCGCCGGGAGAAGGACCGCTCAGGACTTCATCCATCAACTTCTTGATCGCGGGCATTAACGGCAACTGGCCGCTCATCGCCCGTTTCAGCAGGAAGCCGGTAATGATCAGACGATTAATTTCGTTTGTGCCTTCGAAGATGCGGTTGATGCGCGCGTCTCGATAGGCTCGTTCAGCGGGGTACTCTTCTACGAACCCGTAGCCCGCATAAATCTGTAACGTCTCGTCGACAACATAGTCGATCATCTCCGATCCCCACACTTTCAGGATCGAGCATTCAACCGCGTACTCTTCTATAGCTTTCCGCTGTTCTCGTGCCGCATCGGAACTTGCGCTGTCGATTTCCGAGAGCAGATTGTCCATCATGCCGACGGTTCGATAAACGACTGATTCGCCGACATAAATCAGCATTGCCATGTTCGCGATTTTTTCGCGGACCAAGCCAAACTCGCCGATGGTCTTGCCAAACGCCTTCCGTTCCTTAGCATAAGCAATCGCGTTTTCGATCGACACACGCGCGCCGCCGACGCACATCGCACCAAGCTTGAAGCGGCCGATATTCAGAATGTTGAAGGCGATGACGTGGCCCTTGCCAATCTCACCAAGCAGATTCTCCACCGGCACTTTACAGTCGTTTAGAATCACGGGACAGGTGGAGGATCCGCGAATCCCCATCTTGTGTTCTTCTGCGCCATGGGAAAATCCGGGAAAATCTTTTTCAACCAGGAATGCCGAAAACTTCTCACCATCAATTTTTGCGAACACGGTGAACAAGTCCGCAAAGCCGGCATTGGTGATCCACATCTTTTCGCCGTTGAGGATGTAGTATTTGCCATCAGGCGAAAGCACAGCGCGAGCGCGGCAGTTCAAGGCATCTGAGCCAGAAGTCGCCTCCGACAAGGCATACGCGCCCACCGTTTCTCCCGAGGCAAGGCGCGGCAAGTATTTTTTCTTCTGCTCTTCCGTTCCGAAATAGACGATCGGAAGCATGCCGATTCCGCTGTGCGCGCCCCATGTGGTTGCAAATCCCGCGTATTTCGCGATGTGATCGGCGATGATGGCAGCCGTAACTTTATCCATCTCGAGGCCACCATAAGCCTCTGGAATTTCCACTCCGCTGAGGCCTAGGTCTCCCGCCTTTTTGAGCAGGTCGCGAGAGATCGAATAATCTTTTTGTTCAATTTTCTCGGCCAAGGGAACAATTTCTTTAACCGCGAATTCCTCGGCCGTTTTTCCGATCATGCGCTGTTGGTCGGAGAAATCTTCTGGAGTGAAGACCTCCGAGGGCTGCCGCTCTTCCAGGAGAAAACTGCCGCCAAGAATTTTGGTTTTAGGGACTGCAGTAGTGGCCATGAATACCTCGATGCCTTGATTACACCACGGAGATATGGAGAGAACGACGAAATACTTTTATGCTCTGAAATGACTTTGGAGGCATGAGCGGTTACGAGAGATTCTCGAAAATCCCCGCCGCTCCCATCCCCCCGCCAACACACATGGTTACCATGCCGTAGCGGCCTTTGCGGCGGCTTAATTCACGAATTATGCTCGCGGTTAGCTTGGCTCCAGTACAACCAAGAGGATGCCCCAAGGCGATAGCGCCACCATTCGGATTGACCCGGTCGATATCGATTCCGGCTTCCCTGATCACGGCGAGCGACTGCGCAGCAAAGGCTTCGTTTAACTCGATCAGGTCAATGTCGTCGAGCTTTAGTCCCGACAGCCTCAGAGCTTTTGGAATGGCGAAGACCGGACCAAGACCCATCTCTTCCGGTTTGTAGCCGGCAGTGGCGAAGCAAACGTAGCGCGCCAGCGGGATAATACCTAACGCCTTTGCCCGCTCAGCTGACATGACAACGGACGCTGCAGCGCCATCGGACATCTGTGAAGAATTTCCCGCGGTCGAAACTCCCTTAACGTGAAAGGCCGCTTTGAGCAAACCCAGTGCCTCGATCGAAGTATCCGCGCGCGGACCTTCATCCACCTTGAAAAATATGTCCTGTTTTTTCGGCCTGGAGCCGTTGGGGATTGTAAGACTCACCGGAACCTGCACAGTCTCATCCTCGAACTTACCTGCTTCGATTGCAGCCAGGGCTTTTCGATGGCTGCGCAGCGAGAACTCGTCGCACTCTTCGCGCTTAATACCAAATCGCGCCGCCAGCCGTTCGGCGGTGAGGCCCATAGAAAGATAAGAATCAGGATAATGATCGACCAGCCAGGGGTTGGGAGAGATTTTGCTGCCACCCATCGGTATCATCGACATCGATTCCGTACCACCGGCGACCATTACTTCGGCCGCGCCGCACATGATGCGCTCAGCGGCCATGGCAATCGCTTGCAATCCCGATGAGCAGAAGCGGTTGATGGTCACGGCAGAAACTTCGACAGGCAGGCCAGCACGCAATGAAGCAATGCGCGCGACGTTCATTCCCTGCTCGGCTTCAGGCATAGCGCAACCGAGAATCACGTCTTCGATCTCTTTGAGATCGAGTTGCGGAACACGATCAAGCGCGCCTCTGATCGCGACAGCCGCCAATTCATCGGGCCGCGTGGCACGGAGCGTACCCTTAAATGCCCGGCCTACCGGCGTGCGAACCGAGGAAACGATAACTACTTCTCGCATGGGAACTCCTCGATCATTGTAGCTCGGAGTGCAACCGGGGTTGACGTAGCCAGACAGAGGTGGATGTAGCGATATTTCCTGCTAACAGCTTCCCTTCTTCAATTGCTGCTTCCATCCCAGTACCCGAGCCTTGTTGCCCTCAGCTTCGGCTTCTGGAACCATCCCTTTCTTCTGATAAAGAATTGAGAGGCTTGTGTGCGCAAGAATGTCGTCGGGATCGATGGCCGAAATTTGCTTGGAGACCTCAATTGCTTCATCGAATCGGCTGAGGTCCTGCAGTGCGCGACTCAGGCCATGAAGGGCGTCTGTGAATTGAGGATCAGCGGCTACAGCCTGCCGGTATTCGGCGACGGCTTGCTCATGATGGCCTTCGAGCACGAGGTCGAGCGCGGCGTAGTAGTGTTCTTCGGCCAACTGGCGCGCCTGAGGCTGGGCGTCTCGAGAACTGGCCGGATCGTCGGGCATAGTTAATTCTAGCAAGGCAACCCGGTCAGGCCGCGGGATCAAGCATATGGTCAACCGCCGAGGACACTTCTTGTACCAATTTCAGATATCGCGCGAATATTTCGTCGACTTTGACTGAAGATCTGTTTGTTTTTCGTTCCCGGATGTCGAGAAGTTGATTGAAAGAGCTCATCTCGATGTTCAGCTTGACCGCGAGTGCGCTCGCCGCTTCGCGGGCGGAGCCAGGTGCGAGATCGCCCAAGGCGATGAGCGAATGACGGAAGAGCGTGCCAAATGCCGGAAGGGAGTGGAGAAGCAGGTCCCACTTGGCATTGTCTCCGGAAACAGTCAGCAGGCGTTGGCGGAGCAGGATCGTCTTCTCCCGCAGTTCATATTCCAGTTGTGCGCGATGCCACCGCATCGGAATTTCCAGTGTCTTCAGGGCGTCGTTCCCAAAGAGCAACCTGTAATTGCGGCGCATATCGAGAAACTCGATGGAGAACACATCGACCGACCGTTTCACTTCTTCCACGTTCAGCAATAGTGGAGGTCGATGCTTTTGTGCGCCCCACCACTCAATCACCGGAGCAATCGTTTGAATGGTTGCAAATGAGGTTTCGCCGAACAGGCACAGCAGATTGACGTCCGAGTGGTCGGAGACATAGTCGCCAGCCGCGGCGGAACCGTAGAGAATAACGGACTGCAAGTTCGTTCCGGCTACTTTGCGCATTCTCTCTACGAGTTCGTTAAGAACTTTTTCTTTATCAGAATCCATCACTCGCCTTCGCGTCGCTTTCTTGTAGTCAACATCGACTCCTTGGCTACCAACTACCGCCCGCTCCACCGCCACCAGTGCCGCCTCCACCGAAACCGCCGAATCCGCCTCCGCCAAATCCTCCCCCGCCAAAACCACCGCCTCCGAAACTCCCCCCACCGAAGCCGCCGCGCCCACCTCCGCCCAGAAACATGCCCAACAGGAAGCTGAGAAGGTTCCCCCGACCGCCGCTCCCGCGGGACATGGCTCGAAGAATCGGGATTACGACGAAGAAAAAAATGAGAAGAAGCACGACAATCGTGCCCTTGCCAAGGGCGGGACCCATGTATGGCGGAGCCACTGCTGGTGTTGTCTGCGGCTGGTTATCGAGCGTGACGCCGGCATCTTGAGCGATGACTGTGGCGACGCGCGACGTGATCAGCGTAACCGCCCCGCCGTAATCGCCAGCTTTCAGCAAGGGAACCATCTCCCTGCCGAAGCCGCCGACCTTCCCGTCGGGAAGAATGCCTTCGAGCCCGTAGCCGACCGAGGTCCAATATTTGTGATCTTGCGTCGCAAGAACGATCAGAACGCCACGATCTTTACCTTTCGCTCCGATGCCCCACTTTTGATAAAGCGTGACAGCATAGGTAACCGGATCCTGGCCATCGAATGATTTCACGGTGACTACAGCGATCTGAGCATGCGCTTTCTGATCGACCTGAAGACAAAGGTCATTAAGCCTGGTAACGGTGCCACCGCTCAATACTGCCGCGAAATCGTTGACGTAATTGCTGGCATTGAGGGAGGCGATGGGCTCAGCTATCGATAAATGCGGAGCAAGGACAGCGCACAGAACCAGCAGTAAGCAATCGAGAAAAATCGATGATAGCAGGGCACGTCGCCCGGAGCTCGCCATCACTCGGATGCTCTGACTTGCATCGACCTTCTCCCGCAGCCGCATTTGCAAAAATTGTACAGGAGATCAGCACGCTTGCTCCAACCTCTGCCACACGTTGCGCCGCTTAGCTGCGCGTGTACTCCGCCGTTGACGTCCGGCTTCATAAATCGGGGGTGTCGCATTACCATCCAAGCGATGGCTTTGCATCTCAAGCGCTGGATCAATGACACGACTGTGCTCTTGTGTCTCGCGGCTGGTTTGCTCGCAATCGTCGTGCAATCCGGTGAACTCGGAACCGCCGACACCATGCACCGCTTGCAAACTACTCACTGGCTCTGGACTTCTGATCCGCAGGTCCCCCCCGGTGATTACCCCGAGTTTGGGCTACACGGGCGCGGAGGGAAGCTCTACAGCTGGTACGGCATCGGCCAGTCCCTCATCATGCTGCCAGCTGATTTACTGGGGACGTGGGTTTCGCATCTTCGTCCCTTCGCGGGCTACACGGACGATCCAGCAATTCGTGCAATTTTCGTTAGCTACATCACCGGCCCCTTGATCAACGTGTTCACCGCACTTGTCGCGTTTCGTTTGTTTAAGCAACTCGGCTTCAACGTAAGCGAAGGCGTAGCCGGAGTGGTGGCGCTAATGCTGTGTACAACGCACCTGCATTACACGCAGAACATGACGGAGAATAACTACATCTTCTTGCTGACGCTCACCGGCTTTGCCTATCAGTTGGAATGGTTACGCAGCAACCGCTCGCGCGCGCTCCTGATCGGTTCGTGCGCTCTTGGTCTCAACTTGTTGACGCGTCTTACCACCATCCTTGACCTGCTTGCGGCGGCGGCTCTTGTGCTTCTGGTGATTTGGTGGGAGGGCGACCGCGGCGGCCATTTTCTAAAGCGCATTTTCGAATATTCAAAAATCGCCGCCCCAGTCTATATATTTTTCTTTCTCATCGACCGCGCCTACCAGTTCTGGCGCTTTGGTTCATTCACGAACACGTACGTTTATTATTTTGCGCTCGAGTATCGCCAGCGCGATCCTTCGCTGCCGGCAAATTTTCCTTGGAACGGTCTTTTTTCGGAGGGCTTTCTCGGCCCGCTTCTCAAGCCGGAAACGTCGATCTTCCTGTTTGACCCGCTTCTGCCTCTCGCCATCTTTCTGCTCGCTTTTACCTGGAAGCGCCTCACTCCCGTCGCGCGCGCTTATGGAATCACTTCGCTCTTGCTGCTTTTCGCCTACATCTGTTTATACGCGCGATACGCCTACTGGGCGGGCGATTTCGCTTGGGGAGATCGCTATATTTCGACCGCGGTAGAGATGGTGGCCATGCTCGCCGTGCCAACTCTGCTTCGGTTTCGTCACGTTCTCGGCAAAGCGATCTGGATCTTCGGCTGTCTTTTGATCGTCGTCAGCGTGGTGGTACAACTGGCTTCGCTGGCCTTCTGGCTTCCGCTCGAAATCTATCAGATGGAAACGCTCGGGCATCCCACGTTCGTCATTGCCCTGCGCTTCAAGAATATTCTTGCCTTTGCCCTAGGCAAGATGGATGCCTGGGGTTTGGTTAACGATTCCATGCGCGAAGATACGTGGGACTACGTCCACATCACGACTTGGAACTTCTTGCCGTTTTTGTTGCGACGCGTGGGAACGGCTCCAGCATGGTTAGTGAATGTCGCTCTCGTTCTCTGGCTGTCCGCGACGGGCCTGCTTGCAGCAGTGCTGCTTCGATTGAGGCAAAGTGTGCGGGCAATAACCACGGTCGAATCGTGATGCCGCTAAAAGCCGACTTAAACACCGGCCGGCGTCAAGTGATATCCGGCCCATTGAGCAATGTCGTTTGAGGCTCCGCAGTCAATACACTTCGTGGTCTCATATCGCGCTCCGCAATGTGGACAGACTCCGTGGGTTGCAAAGGTGTCGAATGATTGCTGGCACTTCGCGCATTTCCAGTACTGCCCAATGGGAGGCGAAGATTTGCAACTCGGACAATTAAAGCCGTCGCGCCGTGGCAACTTTGCCACTTTGAGAAGTGCTTGCGCGTGCTTCAAGCCACTCCAGCAGTTCATCAGCATGAAGCCGGCCATCGCAATGTACCAAACTGACCGCATCCAGATAGCGAGGCCGATGAAAGCGACGACCCCTACCAGGCCGAGGATGGTTGCCACCATCAAACTTCGCGCGCGACCCATGACAAACCAGAGGAGCGACCGGAGAATTTGCCCGCCATCCAAAGGATAAATCGGCAGGATATTGAAGACGAGAAGGACGACATCGATCGTTAATACCGCAGTAACCAGATGATAAACGTCGGGCATGGATTGCGCCCATCCGTGGGAGTGGCCAAAGCGAAAAAAGAAATAAAAAATCGGGATTAAACCGACATTGACGAGCGGTCCTGCAACGATGCTCCATAGCGTCGCACCGGGTCGCTGCGGAGGGTCCACATAAGCGACGCCGCCGAGAGGCCACAGCACAATCCGATCCGCTTTCCCGCCGACCTGGCGACAGGCCAACGCGTGACCAAATTCGTGCATGGTGACTATTAGGAACAGTGCCAGATATTCAATGATGTTCCAGGTAATTGACGAATATTGGCCGGCTCGATTCTGGATTTCGTAGGCCCCGACCAGAAACCAGGACCAATGCAGAAATACATCGATTCCAGAAAATCGAAAGATGCGTATGGCTCGTGACGGGGCGCTCGGCATGAGTGCAGTTTACTGCAACCCCGTCAAGCCAGTGAGGGTGTAGGTAGTAATCATAACAATCGTGCTTAGGCGAAATTCAGATTCATCGACCTCGCTAGCACATTCGCTGATTCGGGAAATAGCCCCGTGATATGTTGGCTACTTTGCGGCATACCGGCATCTAAAATCCATGATTCGATCTTATAAAGGCGTTACTCCCGAGTTTCCAGAAACATGCTACATCGACGATTCGGCGCAGTTGATTGGGGATGTCGTTGTCGGCGAGCACTCCAGCATTTGGATGAATGCCGTGCTTCGCGGCGATGTGCACCAGATCCGCTTGGGCCACTATTCGAATGTCCAGGATAACTGCGTACTGCACGGCATGAAGGGACAGTACGGCGTCTACCTCGGCGACTACGTCACCGTTGGGCACGGCGCCATTCTGCACGGGTGCACCATCGAAGCTCGCTGCTTGATCGGGATGGGGTGCATCATCCTGAACGGGGCGGTGATCGGCTCGGGTTCGATCATCGCGGCCGGCACTCTGATTCCTGAGAAAACAATTGTTGAGCCTAATTCCCTGTGGATGGGCTCGCCCGGGCAATTGCGCCGCAAGCTAGACGAGAGCGATGAAGAAATTATTTTGCGTTACGCCGATAATTATGTGGGATACACGCAATCGTATTTATTAGAAAGGAAGGGCCTATAACTGCGGCAGCCGACATCGGCAAATATCTCTTACCTGTTTTTCGATCGATAGCCGATCAGGTAGGTTATGCGCGGCTGACGGCGGCCACCTATATGCTCGCCGGACCTCCATTCATAGCCTTCCGCGTTTAGCGTTTCCACAATGGCTAGCATTTCCGGTGGACGATAGGTTCTCAAGCAAGAGATCACCCCGTCATGGATCAGAATCATAGGAATGATGGGGATGAGGTAGGTCCATAGCAGGCGAGTCCATCGAAATGGACGAATCCAGGGTGTTCCGAAAAATAAAAACGCAGCCCACGCTAAGACTCGAGCGATTGCCGAGAGCGATCGGTTCGTGACCTCGAAGATGGCAATACCTTCGCCGGCATCTATAGCGTTCTGCAGAATTGCCGCAGCGCCGGCGGGCGGAAAATGATGAAAAGAAGTGAACATAGTTCGAAAGCCCCTTAGTTCCGCGGGCACTCGCATTGCGTCCACCGACTTAGGGTAGAAGCTGATTCGATTTGCAAGATTAGGGGTTAGATCCGGCGACAAATTTTCCGCGCCAGTCACATTTGGATATTTATCGGTGAGCCAAATCCGGAGCGGCCGCTCCAAGCTATTCAAGGCTATCGAATCCAATCTTTTTATTAAGCCGAACCATGGGCCTCCGCCCCCCGAGCATAAATCCACGACAGATCTCGCTTCTTCGGATCCTTCGCTTGTCGAACCGTATGTGGAGTGGAGCGCATCGTGCAAGAGTGGCGCTATCGGCGCATAGGCGTTGATGGCATTAAATCCAAACTGCAGTGCGTCGGTGATCTCGTCTCGAATCGAGGCCGGAAACCAGGCCTGATCGTGTATCTCAATGAACTGGATACGACGCATAATTTGGGATCGTCAGGATTGTGTTGGGATGAGTTTCTTGTTCATGCTTGCAAACGCCGATTGTAAAGTCCGCAAATCCACTTTCAACGTTAAACTAATAAACTTAACAAGCCAACTTAGCTATGATTAAATCACCTCGCGGCACGCGCGATCTGCTCCCGCCGGATACGGCGCTCTGGAATTTTGTCGAAACGACGGCGCGCGATGTTTTTCGGGCCTATAACTTCCATGAAATTCGAACGCCGATTTTCGAATCGACGGAGTTGTTCGCGCGCGGCGTTGGCGAAGAGACCGATATCGTTGTCAAGGAAATGTTTACCTGGGAGGACCGGGGCCGCGCTGAAAGCGATAAAGGCCAGTCGCTAACCCTCCGTCCAGAAAACACAGCGGGAGTGGTTCGCGCCTACATTGAACACAAAATGTGGGACCGCGGACTGAGCAAGCTGTTCTACATCGGCCCCCAGTTTCGCCGCGAACGCCCGCAGAAAGGCCGCTACCGCCAGTTCTACCAGATTGGCGCCGAAGTGATCGGTCCCGCTGCCTCTGGCAGTACTTCGCCCGCTCGGGATGCCGAGATTCTCGAACTCCTGGCAACCTTGCTCGATCGCGTTGGCATCACGAATTGGAATCTCGAACTAAATTCTGTCGGATGCCCGGCCGATCGCGCGCGTTTTAACGAGGCACTGAAGCAGGCGTTAGCTCCGGTGGTAGACCAGATGTGCGACGATTGCAAGCGTCGCGCTGTGACCAATCCACTGCGGGTTTTTGACTGTAAGGTAGCGGCCGATCAGCCGATCATCGAAACGCTGCCGACAGTCAATCAGTTTCTGGATAACGAATGCCGCGATCACTACGAGGCCGTGAAAGCCATCCTGAAGGCAGTTCGAATTCCATTTGTCGAAAGTCCACGCCTGGTACGCGGGTTGGATTACTACACTCGCACTGCATTTGAATTTACCCACGGATCTTTGGGAGCGCAGAATGCGATTCTTGGCGGCGGCCGCTATGACGGGCTGTCCGAAGCGCTCGGCGGTCCTGCTGCTCCAGGGATAGGCTTCGCCATTGGCGAAGATCGACTCGTGCTTTCGCTGAGTGCTTCTGCCGAGTCAGTTACGAGGAAGCCGGACGCTTACATTGCCCCGCTGGGGAGTGGAATGAATCGTGAAGCCGCGATTGTTGCGCGCGAACTGCGACGGCACGACCTCATTATCGATCTTGGTGATGAGTCTTTCCGGTTGAAGAAGTCGTTCGAGGCAGCCGACAAAATCGGTGCGAAATTCATGATTATCGTCGGCGAAAATGAGGTCGCCGCGGCCGCCTTCGCCGTTAAGCACTTGGCGTCAGGAACTCAAGAGACTGTCGCTCGCGAAGGACTGGCGGAACGACTTTTGCGGGGGTAGTGTTAGGTTCGACTATGTCAGCTGAACCAGGAGGCCTGTGATGTCCCGTACATTCCAAATCATGATTGCCGCGATAATTTGTGTCAGCACATCGCTTGCTCGAGGTCCCTCATCCAAGCAGGTCTCGGCGTTTGATCAAGAGATCATCGATCAGGAGAAGCATTTTCTAGAGGCGGAATCGAAAAAAGATGCAGGCGCGCTAGAAGCGGCGGTGGCTGAGGATTTCAGAGGAATTGGCCCAAACGGGGATTTTTATGGTCGCGGCGAAGTTGTGGCACTTTCACATTCTGATGAGACTCGCCCACCACGCGCTTACGACTTTCAGGCGATCAGACTGAATGATGAAAGCGCAGTTGTAGCCTATAACCTCATCGTTCCTGGAACGCAGCCGCGGTATCGGCACATGACTGACACGTGGGCAAAAGTCAACAATCAATGGAAGCTGAAGTTTCGACAGATTACGGCAAACCTGTGGAGTGCGACTGATCTGGATTAGTTGCAGTTAAGGCTGAAGAAAATCGAACTCCCTTCATGCTTGCGGGTAGGCATCGATTCGCGGACGCGCTGCGTTGGGTTCATAAGCGAACCGTGATCGCTGTCCGCCAAATTTTTTAAGCTGGGCTGCGGGACGGACAACCAATTGACTCATCCCCCCTCATGTTTTTTGCGCTCTACTTATGGCTGATTGAAGCTCTGTCAGTTTTCAAACTATGAAAGCACCTGCACAAAATAAAAAAGGGGCCGGCACATCGCCGATCCCTTCTTTGAAACGCCAAACGATTGAAACAATCGTTACTTTGCCATTTTCAACGACATAACATGTACTTCGCTCTTGTCTGCGTCTACATGAGCCGTCAGTGTGACGTGATGACCTTCATGCCCCTTCACTGCGTCCGGGTTGCTGATTGTCCAGGTCTTGCTATCGCTGTCGCCGACGAACGACTTGCCATCTTCACTGATCTTGCCGGTTACTTTTGAAGTCTTCTTCGACATGCCGCTGTCGGACTTCGTGTTGTCCGACTTCATATTGTCGGATTTCATGGTGTCCTGAGCCACTGCGATGCCGCAGGTCATGATCGCCACTGCGAAACAAATTGCCATTAGCTTCTTCATATTTTTGTTATCTCCTCTAAAATTTTCAACAAAGGGGCGTGCTAAGTATACCGCCAACATTTATTAATAATCTGGAATTGTTTTTCTTTCCAAGCCAAGGTAAGAACCAACCCCTTGCATAAGGAACGCATCGGTCCCGCTCCTCAAGTAGTTCAATCGATTTATAATCTTGGTTCCGATGCCGGGAATTTTCGCTTCTCCTGCCCAGGCAAGACAAGGCTGATACGTGATTGATTTTTTAGGTGATTTACGACGGACGCATATGTGTGGAGAGCTCAGACTCGCCGACGCTGGCAAGAAGGTTGTGCTCATGGGGTGGGTTAACCGCCGTCGCGATTTAGGACAAATTATTTTTGTCGATCTGCGCGACCGTAGCGGCGTGACGCAAGTCGTCTTCAACCACGAACTGAATACTGCGGTGCATCAGAAGGCCGAGGTCCTTCGCAACGAGTTCGTTATCGCGGCCACAGGGACGGTCAAGAAACGTGATCATGACACGGTCAATACAAATATACCGACCGGCGAAGTTGAACTGGTTGTGGATGAATTGCGCATCTTGAATGTTTCAAAGCCGCTGCCATTCTTGCCGTCAGATACCGTTTTAGCGAACGAAGAAATGCGCCTGAAATACCGTTACATCGACCTGCGCCGCGACGTGATGCAACACAACATTGAACTTCGGCATAAAGTCGCGCTGGCGATTCGCGAGGATCTTTCGGGGCGGGGGTTTTACGAGATCGAAACTCCTTTCATGACGAGGTCAACGCCCGAAGGCGCACGTGATTATCTTGTGCCCAGTCGTGTGCAACCGGGATCTTTTTACGCGCTGCCGCAATCGCCACAACTGTTCAAGCAAATTTTGATGATCTCAGGCTTCGATAAATATTTTCAGATAGTTCGTTGCTTCCGTGACGAGGATTTGCGCGCCGATCGCCAACCCGAATTCACCCAGATAGATCTGGAAATGAGTTACCCGCAGCCTGAGCAAGTTTGGGAGACGGTCGAGGGCTTCTTAACCGCGGCGTTCAAGGCTGCCGGACATGAAATTAAAACTCCGTTTATGCGCATGGACTACGATGAAGCGATCCGGAAGTACGGGATCGACAAGCCTGATCTTCGCGTCCCTGCATTTACGGATGTCGCGGATTGCTTCTCCGCCGAAGACCTGGAGACACTTGCCATCAACAAAGACTTGCCAGTAATTGCGATACGCATCCCAAACGTAGGCGAGTTGTCACGCAAAGAGCGCGATGACATCAAGCCTCTTTTTGTCTCTAAGGGTGGCGCACGCGTGTTCGAAGATTTCAAACGCATCGAAGGGAAGTTTCCGGATGGGGCGGCGAAGGTTCGCGCAAAAGCAGAGGCCGCCGCCGAAGACTTGCTGGTTCTTGTAGTCGGCTCGAGACAAGTTACCGGGGGCGAGGCTCACCCGGCGAGCAAACGGAAAGTCACGCCAGCTGAGTTAGCGATTTACGCCTCCGCCGGAATTCTGCGGGTCGCGCTCGCCCAGAAATATTCGGACCGGCACAAGCTTTTCCAGAAGGGCGATTATCGCTTCCTCTGGGTCACAAATTTTCCTATGTTCGAATACGACGAGGGAGAGAAGCGCTGGATGGCTGCCCACCATCCCTTCACTTCGCCGCACGATGAGGACATGGATAAGCTGGAGAGCGACCCGGCCATGGTTCGCGCGTTGGCTTATGACGTGGTCCTGAACGGAACGGAGCTTGGTTCCGGCTCAATTCGTATTCACCGTCAGGATGTGCAGAGTCGAATCTTCCATGCACTCGGTATGAATGACGCTGAAGCGCGCGCCCGCTTCGGATTTTTTCTCGAAGCGCTTGAGTACGGTACACCCCCGCATGGCGGCATTGCGCTAGGTCTGGATCGCATCGTCATGATCTTGGCGGGCGCAGACAGCTTGCGCGAGGTTATCCCTTTCCCCAAAACAGCCGCCGCAAAAGACTTGATGATGGAAGCGCCAACTCCGGTTACTGATGCCCAGTTGCGCGACCTCGGTATCGGCATTCTTAGGAAGTAATTGCCAATTTTTCTTTACGAGATATTTACGAATCACTTAGGCGGTCTTTACGATCAACGTGGTGTCATAGTAAGTTCGGATTCCTATGAAAAAGACACATCGCGCAAAACAATTCATTAAACAGAATCGTGGTTCTTCATTGATATCGCTAAGTCTCTTGCTCGGACTTGTCGTAATCACCTCCCAATCCGTATTCGCGCAAAATGAGCACTCGGTCAGTTCCGCTGATCTGGCGAACGAACTCGCGGCTATGAAAGCTCGCATCGAAGTGCTCGAATCAGAACTAAAACATCGCGAGGCGACTCCTTCTGCACCTGTAGCAACGACACCCGTCAATCTGCCAGCGCCCACGGAAAGCGCGTCGGCCGACCTTACCAAGAAGGATAAGATCGCACCCTTCTCCGACGCCGACTGGACATGGTTGAACGGCAATCCTCGCAACAAGGACACAGCCTTTGATTCCAAATTCTTCAGCCCCGAGGTTCGAGCGGATATCACGTATAACTACGACTTCAACCATCCGAAAGATAATTCGATGGGCGGGTCAAGCGAACTGTTTCGCGCGAACGAGATTCAAGTCGAGCAGTTGGGCGTGGGTGGTGACTTTCATTATGAAAATGTCCGCGCGCGGCTTATGACTCAATTCGGCTTGTACTCAACGGCCACGGCCCGCAATGATCCCAGCCCTGCGAAAGGACAGTGGGACCTTGCCAACGCGCACCGCTATCTCTCGGAAGCTTACGGCGGGTATCATATCGATGCCATGCACGGCATTAATATCGACGCAGGAATTTTCATGTCCTACGTCGGGCTCTTCAGTTACTACAACTTCGACAACTGGGCTTATCAGCCCTCGTATGTGTCGTCGAATACGCCCTGGTTTTTTGAGGGATTGCGAATTCAACTATTCCCGACCGCTCACTTGAAAATTGAGCCCTGGATTATTAATGGCTGGCAGTCCTATGGCTCTTCTAACTCTAGAAAAGGTCTTGGAGGCCAGATAAGGTGGACGCCCCGGCCCTGGATCAACATCATCTCGAATAACTACGGCCTGGGTCACGACGATCTTTACATTCCGAAACGCGGACGGATTCATACCGACGACAGCGTGGAAATCAAGTACTACGACAAGCCCCAAAACCGGATTGACAAGATGGCGTTCTCGTTCACCGGGGACTTAGGCTGTGAATTTGGTGGAGGCGTGAGTTGCCATGGCGACACGTTGGGCGGTCCAAAGCAAAGCTTCATTGGCATCATGTTCTACAACCGCATGTGGTTCAACAAGGATTTGTTTGGTTTGACAGTTGGAGGCGGCAAGGTCAACAATCCTGGGCGCTATCTTGTGCTCATTCCGCCAATCAACGGCGAGACCGCATCATCAGCGGCGCTCAATTCGCCGTACTTCACAGGCAACCCTGGAGACCCGTTCAAAGCTTGGGATACTTCATTGACGTTTGACTACATGCCGCGGCAGTGGATTACGTTTCGATGGGAGTACGACTATCGGCACGCAAGCGTGCCCTATTTTTCTGGCGCCGGCGGAATTACTCCGCCCCCCGGATCAAACAACGGTTTTCCGACCCAGTACGCCT
Organism: Acidobacteriaceae bacterium; assembly: GCA_025361625.1. Classification (GTDB taxonomy): domain Bacteria; phylum Acidobacteriota; class Terriglobia; order Terriglobales; family Acidobacteriaceae; genus Acidiflorens. Next base: position 11,192 of record JANYKL010000095.1, on the reverse strand, counting down.
GCATGAACGGCAGTCCATCGACGAGCATTTCGGGCTGCGCGGGCAGTGGGGGATTGTGGTCTCCCGATCTGCGCAAAAATCAATCGCTTCTTGATCTCGACATTCTGGTTAAGTTCTAGGGGTTAACTCGACGACCGGAGAGCTTGCTCGCGTAGAACAATACTCCGGTCTAAGTTGGCACTTCACAAATCTGCGTTCCTGCTTGTCTCTCGTGCCGATGCGGTGATCATTCGAAGACGACAGCTGCTGAATCGGAACTAGATTACAGTTTCACTTTGTCCTCTACTAGCTTTTCAATACGTCCCAGAACTTCATCTTCACTGAGCTTAGTCGAGTCGAGCACAACTGCATCTTGCGCGGCCGCGAGCGGAGAAGCGGCGCGTGTTCGGTCACGGTGATCCCGGTCGCGGAGCTCTGCCGACATGGCCTCCGCGGAAACGCCCTTGACTTTCTGTTGATCGAGCCTCCGTTGCTCGCGAATCACCGGATCAGCGTCAAGAAAAATTTTGAGGTCGGCATCCGGGAAAACTTTCGTACCGATGTCTCGGCCTTCCATCACCACGCCGCCGCCAACACCCATTTCGCGTTGCCGCTCCACCATCCACTCGCGGACCTTTGGATGTACGGATACGCGTGATGCGCCCTCAGTGACGTCCCGATCGCGAATGCGGGCGGAAATATCTTTGCCATTCAGCAACACACGGTTGCCCCCAATCGAACGCTCCAGGATAATCGTCGAACCTTGAGCCATTTTGAGGAGGGCGGCTTCATCGTCAAATGACGCATCCCACTCGATTGCTTTCAGCGCCAGGGCACGATACATCGCGCCGCTCTCTAAATTTACATAGCCAAGCTTGCGCGCAAGGCGAGAGGCAATCGTGCTCTTACCCGCTCCAGCCGGGCCGTCTATGGCAATAATGAGTTTACGTTTGGCTTGCTCAGTCATCGTTGGCGAAGCGATTGTACACGGTGCTCAGTGACCTTCATTAGATTTCGACAGGCTGTTCGAAAGCAAGTCTGCAACGTACCCTACCTGACTCGCTCTGCACGTGGTTTGGGGACGTATGCAACCTTTGCCGGGGTCATTTGCAACAGCGACTTGCTTCCTACATGCACAAAACTTAGCTCTCGAGCGGAAAGGAGCGCATGGATCGCTTCCCTGACCCGCGTGCGGGGGACGAAGTGCGCAAGAAAAGTTTCTACTTCAACTTCGTCGGCCGCGATTACACATTCCAGATATTTGGATACCAGGGCAGAGAGGGCCTCGGGCAGTGACAGACTTACTCCTTCACGCACTACATCCGGCGCCCAGCGCGACAATTCATCCCAGACTGAACCTTCCGCGTCAGAATAGTCGACGCGGGTAATGCGAAGTTTTACCAACAGTTCGTTGAGTCCGCGGTCGAGACCAGCAGTCGATACCGATCCGCCCAGCATCTCTCCAAGTTTTGTTTTTGAAATTGGACCCCGCTTGCGAATGATTTCGAAAGCGTCGCAAGCCAGCGGCGAATACGGAGATCGGGGACCGCATGCCGGAGGCTGCTTTGGATTGCGCTCGCCGACCAACGCATAAAAAAAAGGAAAGACCGAAGCAGCCAAAAGAAACGCGTTATTTTCATCCAACAGCGGAGCTTCAAACGCGCTCTTCACTCGTAAGAGACGCACCATCAATTCCGTCGCGTCTTTCGCGCGATTATCGGAAAAAGCATGCTGTCTCACGGGTAGATTTTCATCCGCCCCGACCCATGCTCCGATAAAAGTTGGCGCCAGAATGGCCGGGCGCATCGGGTACATCAAACAAAACCCCACTTCCTCGATGAAAGAGCGTGCATCTTCGAGAGTGCGGACAGGCTGACCGTCGAGATGCCACCTTTGCATGCGTGCCTGTTGGAGTTCCGCGTCGGTCATGATTTCGATTAGATCATAGATGAGTCATCGGCCGTCAGCCGTGCTCATTAAGGTAAGCGGCCTAATTAGTTGCTTCGGAGTTGAGACTTGAGAATTACATCGACCTCTAAATTCTCTTAAAAGCCTTCTGAATATCCTGCATGGAATACCGCAGCACCACTGGTCTGCCGTGCGGGCACGTCATCGGATGCTCAGTCTTCGCCAGTTCCGCCAGCAACCACTCCATTTTGTTTTGTGCAAGCGGCATATTCACTTTGATTGCGGCATGACATGCGATCGAAGCCGCGATCCGGGTGCGAATTGCATCCATGTTAATGGCCTGATCTTCGCGCATCAACTGCTCAAAGATCTCGTTCATCATGTGCTCGATTTGTGCGGCGTCAACTCCGGCGGGAGCGAGCTTTACCGCTACACTGCGCGCTCCGAAGGGTTCAGCTTCAAAGCCATTGCGCGACAATTCCTCCGCAATCTCGCTGAAGATAGCGTGCTGCGCAGGAGTCAATTCGATGATCAGAGGGAGCAGCAGGCGCTGGCTTTCCACTTGTTGTTTGGACCGCTGCATGAGCACGCGCTCGAAGAGGACTCGTTCATGGGCAACGTGCTGGTCGATAATCCATAGGCCGTCTTCGTTAACTGCGAGGATGAATGAATTTCGTATCTGGCCGAGCGGGCGCAAGGTGTTGAGCGACTCCAGGGTTGGAGGGGCTTGCGTCTCATGAGTAATAGGTGGCGCGCAACCGTGATCCGGGATCAGTTGGTTGTCAATTTCTGAAATCGGGTTGCAAGGATCTCGCGCCAGCGAGCGAGCGGCGTTGGCCTCGACGGCGATGGCTTCTTCGAAGCCAAAGTGCGCCGTTGCCGCCGGAATCGTCTGCGACTGCAAGGCAAATCGACCTGACCCCACAGGGATTCCGCTAGCGGATTGTTCGTCGGCGCCCTCATCGAGTGCAAACGTTCGCGGACCGGGGCTGCTCAAACCCGCGACCGAGGTTGCCTGGGCTCGGATTTCCGAGAGGAATTGCGGCACCGGGCGTGCTTTCATCAGCGCCGCACGTACTGATTCGCGAACAAAATCATGAATAACTGTTTGTTGCCGGAACCTAACCTCTGTCTTTGAGGGATGAACATTAACATCCACTTCGGCGTTCGGCATTTCGATAAAAAGCAGCACCACGGGATAAACAGCTGGAGGCAATATATTTCGATAAGCCTCGGTGATCGCATGTTGGATAAGGCGGTCGCGAATCAACCGTCCATTAACAAAAATGAAAATTGAATTGCGATTTAGCTTTTGGATCTCCGGCTTCGAAACGAAGCCGTGCAAGCGAACATCGCCGAAATCATCCGGCTGCTGTTCAGATCCAGAATCCATTCTAGCGGCCTCCGCCTTGGCGTGTTCGAAGGATTCCGCCATTTTCCATGGAGGAGGTTTCGGCAAGCCCACATGTTGCAGCGGCTGCTCTGCGGCTAACGGAATCAATTGGTCAACCGTCTCCTGCCCAAAGACCTGGTAGACACGCTCTCGATGATTCGCAACCGGAGGAGCGACCAGCAAGGCATTGGAAGAAGAGTGCAATTCAAAATGTTTGTCAGGGTGAGCGAGCGCGTAGTGGGTAACCAATGATGCGATGTGCGAAAGTTCAGTCGATTCCGCACGCAGAAATTTCTTTCTGGCCGGGACGTTGAAGAAGAGATCGCGGATTGTAATCGACGTACCCAACGGCAATCCGGCCTCTTCCACCCGAATCATCTTTCCGCCGTTGATTTCGAGGAGGGTACCGGCTTCTTCCTCTTGCGCTCGCGTCTCGAGCTGAAAACGAGCGACCGAGGCAATCGAAGGCAACGCTTCTCCTCTGAAGCCCAAGGTTCCGATTCTGAGCAAGTCGTCTGTATCTTTGATTTTCGAAGTGGCGTGCCGCTCGAAGGCAAGCATGGCATCGTCACGCACCATCCCGCAGCCGTTATCGGTGATCTGTATTAGCTTTTTTCCGCCCGCCTCAATCACAATTCGAATCCGCGTTGCTCCCGCGTCCAGCGAGTTCTCAAGAAGCTCTTTCACCACCGACGCGGGTCGCTCTACAACTTCGCCAGCGGCGATCTGATTGGCGACTCTTTCAGGGAGAATGTGAATTTTTCCCATATATAGTGATTAGCTAGCAATAGCGAGGAAGCTTGATGGTCAGTGTGACAGACTTTTGGCCACAGCGTAAAGCAAGTCAGTGCTAACCAGGCGGCGTCAAAACTTCAAAGCATTAAATCGCGGGAGTTGGGAATGAAACATGTGATTTTAGGAGTTGGAGCCATTGGTGGTCTAATGGCGACCGCACTTTCGTCGATCGGCGAAGACGTTATGGTCATTATCCGGCCTGAAACGTTAGCAAGCCTTCCGGCGGAGTTATCATTGCAACGCCCACCCGCACAAGACTCGATCACGGCACCTGCTCACCCCATTACAAGTTTAGAAGAGCCGGCTGATATCTTGTGGATCGCAACGAAAACTTACCAACTACCCTCGGCTCTGGAAGTGATCAAGCACCCGCCTCGCTACATCATTCCATTGCTTAACGGGACCGACCATGTTGCCGTTTTGCGAGAAAAGTTCGGACCGGTTCACGTTCTACCCGCGACCATAGCCGTTGAAGCCGAACGTGCGGGCCGGGGAAGTTTATTCAGCGATCGCCGTTCATCCGTCTGTATCTCACCGAGAGCGCGAAGCCGTTGCTGAGAAGTTTAACGGAGACGCTCGGCAGGATTGGGTTTAATTGTCAATTTATTCAGAACGAACAAACTCTATTGTGGAATAAACTTTGCTTTCTTGCTCCACTCGCTCTTTTGACATCAGCATCCGGCAAAAGCGTGGGCGAGATTCTTGCTGACGCCGAGTGGAGTCAAAAATTAAAGTTTGCTGTGGCGGAGGCGTGCGCGGTGGCCCAGGCAAGCGGCGCAAAGACCTGCCCTGACCAGACTCTGGCTTTCTTTGAGGGGGTGCCGCCCACAATGCGTAGTTCCATGCAAAAGGACGTCATCGCGAGACGCCAGTTAGAGCTAGATGCTATCGGCGGCCCGATCGTGCGAGGCGGCGAACGCTTCGCGATTGATACGCCGGTTACTTCGAGCCTGATGAGTGCGATTCGAGATAAGTCGTCAGGGTAAAACTTTCGTCTCAGTGATGGGATCCCATTCTCAGTTTGTTGTCTTTGGATCTTTACTATCCTTGGGATCGGGGCTCGAATTACCCATGTCCACGACCACTTTCCATTGGCCGTCCTTTTGCTTTTTCCAGATGGATGTGTACTTGCCGTAACTTGTCGTAAGTTTGCCAGCCTTATTCTTGGCTGTGTAGATGTAGTGGCCGTAGGTATAACCCAGATCACCCGAGCTGGCCATTTCTGCTTTAATCGGAGTCCACGTGAGCGTAGTGCCGTCTGACCACGGAGGCTCCTTCCTCATCGCGTCTTTATCATTGAAGTCTCCGCCGTCTACTACTTCAACGCCATCGTCCGCAAAATGAGAGATGAATGCATCATGGCCGTGTTGCGCTACATCGGCGGCAAAGTCGGCTTCAAGGCTGCGCAGGAGCTCCTCGCCCTTGAGCGGCTTTTGCTTCGTTGCCCCCGAGGACAAAGCGAAACAAAACGTAAATACAATCACAGCCAGAAATTTATTGGTAGACATTTGTTACCTCCTTGTAAGTTTTCTTTATTCAGCCCACCGTGAAAAGAACTGAAAGCATAAGTTTTGGGAGCGCCCGGTATCCGCCCCCCCAAATTCTCGGTCTTGCCATTAAGTTGGGTAGCTTTTACTCCCCTTACATAGCAGGATCTTAACCGGCTCTGGTAAACGCGAACTGCCTAACAACTCTAGTAGTGCGCCTGTTGGAACTTCTCGGCTATATTCGAGCGCCTTCGCGAGCGGCAAATATTCGGTACGCAGAAGAGCAACGCGAACTTCTCGACGTTTTGACCATTTCGCGTGGCGTGCTACCACATCGATGAGGGTGAAACCCGTTCGCGGCGATAGGATCGCCTTAATCAGCAGCGCCTCCGTCAGGCGAGGATTCTCAAGCGCGGCCTGCATCACACGAGCATCCTTCGGAAAGAAATTGAATTTCCGCTTTTTATCGGGCTTTTCACGCCCGAGGGCGGCGGCATCGTCGGTGCTAACGTCCGCTCTGGCAGTCGATAGCTCGCTCTCCACCAAAAGGGCGGCAGCGACACGCCCCGTGGCTCTCCGCGCCAGGGTCAAGCGTTCTCCTATAGTGAGGGTTTTTAATCGCGCAATCAAAATGTCGTCGATTGCGACTTTGATATCTGAGACCACAGTAGGCGAGAGCGCAACCTTCATCAAATCGAATGTGTATAGCTGACGAGCGACGGGTACCGATACGTGTCTCGGTGTACGTCGGTGGCATACCAGCGCGACTTTCACTTTGCGGCTCTTGAGCAAGCTGCCGTTTTTGGCCAGCCGTTCGCAGGTCTCGGGCGTAACATCTGGAGCGCTCAAAAGCGCCAGAGCTGAATCTTCAGTCAGCTCGGAGTTCGCTTCGACAGGACGGTCGAATTTTTCTTTATCGGCCATGCTTAGAAGTTGAAGGCGTAGGTGTCTACGGCAACAATCATGCGGATTCCCAAATCATCATCGTGACGCGGACGCATACGCTCGCGCTCGCGACAACGCCCCATTGATTGGCTCCGCGATTTCCCGGTGAACCACAATACCTGGAAATGTCGCTCGCAGAGAGGCCTTAAAGGTTTCGCGAACTCGCGAAGACTGCCGGAATACGCTGCCCGTTGTCGCAACCGGCAACGACGCCTTTCTCTCCGCGGCAATGTTTTGGTCCGCTGCACTTTGCGGATCCAATCTGCGTAGTACGGTTGCCACCAGCGCTGCTAATTTCACTCCAGCCTCGCGAAGTAAATCTTCTGCTACCTCGTCACCTTGCTCCGCTGCACGAAGTACGAGCGGGAATACTCGGGGAAAATCCGGCTGAGGGGTTGAGTTCGCTTCTTGGACGAGGTCATCGACGGAACGAAGGTGCCAACTCTTGAAAATTAAATTAGACAGCAGGGTGTGCCGGTCTTCGTCATGAGCACTCAATATTGCTGAAATCGCCTTTTTCCCAATCCAATGACCCGATCCCTCGTCCGACACAGCGAAGCCCCAGCCGCCTGCACGTGCTGTGTGTCCCAACGCGTCGCGGCCATAGACGATTGACCCCGTGCCCGATATCGCTATGACGCCAGGCCCGCTGCAAAATGCGGCTTCCAAAGCTATCAGAGTGTCACCGACAACCTCGACGTTTCTGAGAGACAAGTCCGCAAGAATAGCGCTTATTTTCACGGCCACGTCGGTTCGAGCAGCGCCGGCTGCTCCTATGCAGGTTGCCAGAATCTGGGACGGTGAAATCCTGGCCGCTGTGGTGATTCGCTTGACTCCGTCGCGCAGCACATCTTTCGCGTGCGCTTCGCCGAGCCGAATGACGTTACTGCCGGCGTAAACTGCGCGGGCAAGAACCCTGGTCTCGTCGGCTAAAGCAAACCGGGTCTTTGTGCCGCCGCCGTCGATTCCTAAAAAATATGCCAGTGCTATTTCTCCCCGACTATATTGGTGACTGCCGGAAATCCATGGAGCTTAACGCTCCCGTAGACGATGCTCCATGCGGTCCCCCGGCAGTTCGAATAATTCGAGGCGACCAATCAGTTTCTCATGGGTTCGTCGTGATGATTTCTTCGAATGTTTCCATGACTGCTTAAGACAAGCATAACGATATGTCTGCCGTGTTGCCAGAACCATGCTTGTTACAATGAACCTCATTTATGCTGTGCGCACTCTAACTTCGGTTTCGTGCCGTCGCGAGGGTCACGCTTGGGATTGAACAAACTCGACCTGCTCATTATCGCGGCCTATCTCGTCGGCATTACGCTTTTCGGCCTGCGCTTTCGCAAGCGGCAGCGGACGATGCGCGATTACTTTCTCGCCGACCGCAATATCCCCTGGTGGGCAATTGGCCTGTCCATCGTGGCCGCCGAGACCAGCACCCTCACGATTATCAGCATTCCTGGCTTGGCCTACGACTCGAACCTGACATTTCTTCAACTCGTATTCGGCTACGTCATTGGTTCGGTAGTCATAAGTTTCATTCTGCTTCCACAGTATTTTCGCGGAGAGCTATACACTGCCTACGAGTTAATCGAGCGCCGCTTCGGGCCGGAACTGCGAACTGTGACCGCAGGCCTTTTCTTATTGACGCGCGCGGCGGCGGAAGGAGTTCGAGTCTACGCCGTATCAATCGTTGTCTCGATCGCGCTAGGGACGGGTGAGGTCGCGTCCATCGCCATCATCACTCTGCTCACTCTGATTTACACCTTTGAAGGCGGCTTGGCCGCGGTGATTTGGACCGACGTAGTTCAGACGTTCATTTACGTTGGAGGGACTGTGGTCGGGCTCGTCACGATACTGCATCTGGTTCCCGGCGGTTGGGAATCAACTCGACACCTCGCTGAAGGTCTGCATAAATTTCAAGTGCTGGATTTTTCGACCTTGGTTTCGAGACCCTACACAATCTGGGCCGGCATTATCGGAGGAGCATTTCTGAGGACCGCTAGCCACGGTACCGATCAACTGATCGTACAACGTCTTCTTGCGGCAAAAAATGGACGACAGTCGATGTTGGCGCTACTCTCGAGCTCCATTGTCGTGCTCTTGCAATTCGCGCTATTTCTTTTTGTGGGAGTCATGCTTTTCGCCTACTACCGTGTTCCGTCCTCGGCATTCGGGCGGGCAGATAGAATCTACCCCACTTTCATCGTTAGCCGTATGCCCCACGGCATTGCGGGCTTGCTCATTGCCGCAATTCTTGCTGCCGCCATGTCTAATTTGAGCGCAGCGCTCAATTCCTTGTCGTCAAGTTCAGTCATGGATTTCTATGTGCGGTTCCGCCCGCCGATTAGCGAGCCAAAACGTCTGCGACTGGCGCGCGTGGCAACTGTTGGGTGGGCATTGATTCTGTTCGCGCTCGCGTTGCTAGCTTTAAATCGGGTAAGCCGTGTCATCGAGGTCGGGCTCCAGATCGCTTCAGTAGCGTATGGCGCACTGCTTGGCGTGTTCTTGCTAGGAGTTCTCACAAAGCGTGCGAATCAGCGCGGGGCTATTGTAGGGATGCTTTGCGGCTTGGCGATCGAACTCTACCTTTGGCATTGGTCGCGTGTCGCCTTTACGTGGTGGGTCGCGATCGGAACATGCCTTACTTTCTTAGTAGGGTACGGGGCCAGCTTTCTTTGGGGCGCCACCACAGCAGCCTCTCGGTTCTGTTCCGAATGCGGCCATCCGCAATAGCTAGGTTCGCTAATTTAGTTTAATTTCGTACCAACGAATGTCGACGCGTACTGAAAACGACCGTGTTCGCCCCGAGCTAGCACGCGACCTCGGCCTATCCCATGCTGGCGCCGTCGTGGTTGGCACGATCATAGGCAGCGGAATATTCCTGGTTCCTGCTGAGATGATGCAGGCAGTCGGCTCGGCCCGGCTCGTTTATCTTGCGTGGATGGCAGGGGGCCTGCTCTCTTTTTTCGGCGCAATCACCTACGCGGAACTGGGCGCTATGAAGCCGCAAGCCGGGGGCGAATATGTCTATGTCCGCGACGCTTATGGTCCACTCGCCGCGTTTCTCTATTCCTGGACAACCTTCTTAATTTCCAAACCCGCATCGATTGCAACCATCACGACCGGATTGGTTCGCATCCTACAAACTTTTTCCGTTTTCTCTTTTCTTGGCCGTCCCCTGCTGTCTCAGCAGTTTGCTTCATACACTCTCACGATTACTAACGGGCAGATGTTCGCCGTGGGCGCTACGATTCTCATTTCGCTTCTTAACTACTTAGGAGTCCGACGCGCGGGTGAATTTCAGTTTTTGTTTACGTTGCTCAAGATTGTCATTATTGTGGGGATCGTGGTCGTCGGCTTCTCCTACAAGGGAGGCACCTGGTCAAACTTCGCCACTGAGTACTCGGGCGCGAAAGGCGGCATGGTCGGATTCTTCGCGGCCCTGGTCGCGGCGCTCTGGGCTTACGACGGATGGAACGACCTGAACATGGTGGCCGGCGAAATACGAGACCCACAACGCAACATCCCGCTGTCATTAATTTGGGGAGTCGCGACGGTCGGTGCGCTCTACATTATGGTGAACGCCGCCGTGCAGTATGTGCTCCCAGCGGCAAGCGTGGCAGTTTCGCAACGTCCAGCATCGGACGTCGTGGCGCTCGTGCTAGGACACGCTGGTGCAGCTCTCGTCTCCGTAGGAATGGCAATCTCGATGCTCGTCACCCTCAATGGCTCGATCATGAGCGGGGCTCGCGTTCCGTTCGCCATGGCCCGGGACGGATATTTTTTTAAGGCAATTGCCGAGGTGCATCCGCGCTTTCGAACACCGACGGTCGCCATCGCAGTGCAATGTGGACTGGCTGTCACCCTGCTGCTTCTGGGCGGTAATTTCCGGCAATTCTTTTCTCTCGCAATTTTTGCGGAGTGGCTCTTCTACATGATCACGGGCAGCACGATATTCGTTTTCCGTCGCCGTGAGCCATCATTGAACCGTCCGTATAAGGTCTGGGGATATCCAGTCGTTCCGGCTTTATTTGTTTTCGTCTCCGCCGTGCTCCTCTATTACACTTTCACCGACAACATCAAGAGTTCCTCCGCAGGATGCCTGGTAATTCTCGCGGGCATTCCCGTTTTTTACTTTTTTCGATGGCGTCGCTCGACGTTACCAAAGTAAAAATCCACCGCAAGGTCACTTCCAAACCGATTACTAAAGGACAGGCGCAAGCGACACGTTTACCCTTGCCCATTCTCCCGTTAAGGTTGTGTCTCCAACCTGAGTTTCCCCTGGCTTAGGTGCCCTTTTGGAGTCATATGCCAACGAACGATCACGATTTCGAACTCGGACTGCTGCCAGAAAACAAATGGGACTGGCGCACATTTGCAACGAGCTATGGATTAGTGAGCGCACTCATTCTTCTACTTATTTGTTTCGGGATCATTTTGCCGGACACGATGTTGGTGTCTCCAAATTTTCACGTCACGGAACTCGTGGCGCGCCCACCGTTAAGACCTGAGGCGCTTCCGAAACGGCGGCCACTTCCGCTCCACGCCAAACTCCTGCCACCAGTACCGGCTTTCCAGACGCCAAAGCTAGTCGTGCCTAAAGAAAATCGCGTCGTGAAGCAACAACCTCAGGAAATGGAAGCACCGAGAGTGGTCGTAAATAACTTTGCGCCAGCCGTGTT
>JANYKL010000092.1 GCA_025361625.1 Acidobacteriaceae bacterium | reverse complement strand
AGCGAAAGCTATACAACTTGATTCAGTAAACATCATCCAAAGAAAGGCGGAAGTGCCTCTCTCAGTAGATGGTTGGCTTACTACTGGCAGGACGAGCAAATAAAAGCGATGTCTCTTAGAATTTTAGTAGTGGACGACCATGCGGCGGTAAGACAAGGGTTAAAGGGCTTGCTTTGTCACCAAGGATGGGAAGTAGTCGATGAGGCGGAGGACGGCGCAGAAGCAGTAGAGAAGGCTGAGTTGCTGAGGCCGGACGTAGTTGTGCTGGACCTGAGCATGCCCCGAATGAATGGGCTTGAGGCATGCCGCAAGATTCATAAGAATTTGCCAGACTCAGAGATCTTGATAGTCACACAACACGATTCTCCGCAGATGATGCATGAGGCGAGCAACGCTCATGCCAGCGGGTACGTTGTGAAGTCGGATTTGAGCAGGGATTTAGTGAGGGCGGTTGATGCGGTCAGCCAACATAAGGTTTTTTGGCCGCGCGGCGCTTAAGCGCCGAGATATCGAGCCCGAGCCGCGAACGAGGGCTCTCACTGTGCTTTCACGCACGGAGGTAAAACCATGAAGCTTCGGATCTTGATTGCTGACGATCACGAACTGGTACGCCGTGGACTGGTCGCTTTGCTGCAATCGCATGAGGGTTGGGAGGTCTGTGCGGAGGCAAAAGACGGACGCGAAGCGGTAGAGAAATCGCGCCAGCTTAAACCTGACGTCGTCATCCTTGATGTCGGGATGCCAAATTTGAACGGCTTGGCTGCGACCCGCCAGCTCATGCAGCAAGACACAGAACTCAAAGTGATTGTGCTTACCATTACCGATTCTGACCAGGTGATCCGGGAGGCACTCGATGCCGGAGCCCGGGGCTTCGTCCTGAAATCTGACGCGGCGCGTGACTTAGTGACCGCGGTTGAAGCGGTGCAGCGCAATAGGATGTTCTTTACTCCCCGAGTCAACGACATGGTTCTCGCCGGCTTTCTCGATCGTCGCGAAAATGGCTCGACGTTTGAGTCTCCCAAACTTCCGAAACTAACTCCGCGCGAGCGCGAGGTCATTCAACTTCTCGCCGAAGGCAAGAGTTCGAAGGAAGTGGCTAGCTTGTTGAACCTGAGTACGAAAACGGCTGAGACACATCGCAGTAATATCATGCGGAAGCTCGGCATTCACTCTATTCGCGATCTGGTGGTGTATGCGGTGAAGAATGACATTATCCAGGTACAGGTGCCGCACCGAGGCGGGTCAGCTGAAGGTCCTTCCGCTTAGGGTGGTCTTTCGCCAGGAAAAGCCTTCTGGCGTTCCAACCTTTCCAGATAATCCACAAAAACAAAGGGAGGCATATTGCCTCCCTTTTATATTTACGCCTCATTTGAGCCTAGCTGGCTCGTCGGATGTCACGATCTCGGGCGGCGTAATCATTCTCTTCTGAGCTATCCTTCGACTTGGCTTCACCCGTCGACGAGATGTCCTGAGCTCCGGTCGACTGGAGAACTTCCTTTGCTCGCTTGGTCCAGTCGGAGCTGTCACTATGAACAGAAAGTAAGATCCCTCCATCTTTTACGCGACCTTCGTAGCGTTTCGCTTCATACTCGGGGATGCCCATACCGACCAGCGCGCCCGCAATACCGCCCACGGTGCCGCCGACGCCCGCTCCAGCCAAGGCCGCCATAATGGGACCTGCGGCGATGAAGGGTCCAAGGCCTGGAATCGCCAGCGCACCGATACCCAGGAGCCACCCCATCGCGCCGCCAACTACCGCCCCGGTTCCAGCACCCGCCGTAGCGCCCTCAGGAGCTTTGGTCGCTTTCGCTACCGCGAAGTCTTTCGTACCCGCGCTTTCTGGGAACAGGACGGAAATGTCGCGGTTACTGAATCCAGCGGCCTTAAGACCGTCGACGCCATTTTCGACGTTCGCATAAGTCATATAAATTCCAAACACCGAAGTATTTTTACCTGCCATGTTTATCTCTCCTTAGGGATTTAGGGTCTGCTTTAGGGTCGTACCCGACGTTTTTATAGGAAAAAGCAAGTCATTACTGCTCTTTTACGTCGAGTTCGTTCGTGACTTTATTTTCGCCAGCGACTGCGGTCGCCTTTGCCTCTACTGCTTTCTTTTCATCTTCAGAACGGACCGGTCCTTTCAAAGTGACTTGGCCGTTCTGGGTGACGATCTTCAAATTGTGAGCGTAGGTGGAAAGTGAGCTGTCTTTAGCCAGCGATTGGCGAATATGCTTCGTGATGTCGCGGTCAGAAACATTATTCTTTTGATTATCCGCAGTGACTTCGGTGGTCTTTCGATCTCGCGTGTTTATGCGTGTATTGTCGGCAGCATTTCCGCTTTGCGCAGGTTCTTGCGCAACTACGGGCACGATCAGCAACGATCCTGCAAGCGCGATGGAGCTTATGCTTTGTTTAAGGGTCATTAGGAGTCTCCTATTCTCTGAATGGGTTTAGGCCATCCCGCTGTGCCACTATTGGCTTCGTTCAGCTTTACTTTTTGTATACGCCCAGAATACCGGGAGCCAGATCGGCCTAACAATCGAGTCAATGCCGTAGGTGATCGCTATGAAGTAAGTAGGTTCGAGACCGTTTTAATTGTCCTTGTAGGTTTCAGGGTAAGTGTCTCAAGGACGGGTTATTGAATCCCGGACGAGGAGTACGCGGCGAGGAAGATCATGATTAAAGCCATAAGAATCGATACGCCACTTCCCAGTAAGACGATTTCGCTAAGGAGATCGGGCCGCATCAATTGGTCTGGAGTTGTTATTTCTTCCTTGCGCATTATCTTTCCCTCCGTGGCCTGAACATGCGTTCACGCAATATTCGTAACGTTAGAGGCGGGAAAATGAGAATGGGTGGTGGCCTACCATAAGGTTTATGGCGAGATAGAGACTTTGCTCTAGTTTTAAGCTATTTATTGCAGGCCAGTTAGAGCCACGGCGGTTTTTTCCCGATCCTGATTTGGATCTTTTTTCCGGTGAAAATCGAGGGCAAAATGAGGAGATGATTTCGTTCCGGTAATTTTGATTGGAACCTCGGTCCCGGCACCGTTCTTGCTAAAGAAAGGGTCTACAGGCTTTAGAAGAATCGATTTCCACCCTGTCGTCATTCGTGAAAGCGTAGCATCCATTCGCGCCGTGCCGTGAAAATCAAACTGGGCTCCGTCGATACTGTATTTGCCAGACAATGAGACCAGTGTCCCTGGAACCTGGAACTGAAGGTCGGGAAACGTCATCAGCCCCTTATTCAGGCTGAAGGTACCGTTCAAATCTGACAAAGAATTTGTTTGCGTTGCGGTTTTGACGAGCTTCGCTTTCCCGCGGCTTCTCAAGCTCAGCGTATTAATCTTGTCCTGAATCTTCTCGTCGTTGAAGTCCGCGTCGGAGACCATGAAATCACCAGCAAGCCGCAGTCGATCGGTGACATCCGCCTCTCCCGGACTTAAATCAAAGCTGGTCTTGAGGTGAATTGCCCCGCTCATAAAAGGCGAATCCGATTTGCTGGCAAGCTTCATCAAGTCGTCGATCTTGCCATTCTCAACGGTGACATCAAGTCTGATGCGATGCCCCTGAGGATCCTTTTGTTTGATAATCGATCCCCGTGCTATCACCCAGGAATTAAGAATGCGCGCCCTTACTGGCTGAAGAAATGTGTCACCGCTGGTGCCATCTACAACGGCATGAAACTCCGTATGAAGAGGGACATGTCGCTTACCGATGTTCAGGTGGAAGTCGGGAGTATCCGTGGTGCCGTTGACCTCAATCTCTTCGAGAACGCCGCGGTATTTTCCGTTCGAAGAAAGCATACCGCCAATCCCTTTGATGGTGCTTAGGTCGGCGTGAGTAAAGGAATAAGACCCGCTCAGCGGCGTTTCCCGAGGGTTGTCGGGCTGCCACGGCCCAAAGTATCCGGTGCTGAAAATCTGCCCCACTGGTTTCGGATTGGTCAGCTTTGCTTCGAAGCGAAGCGGCTTCCCCTCCCCAGTGCGTACCATTCTCAAGTTGGCAATATCAAATTCGAGCGGCAGTTTGCCCTGGCGAAGCGTGTTGATGATTAGATGGGCGTCGTCGGCGACGAAATTCTCGACGATAATCTTCACTTGTCCACCTTGCGATCGCATTCGGCGGAGGTCGGCTCGCTGCTCGCTGGGCGGCAGGTTCAGGCGCAGCCCTCGGAGGTACACTGTGTTGACCTTCATGGGACTGCGTAGAAATTCGCCGATCTTCATGCTGAAGCGGAACTGCGCGACCTCGATGATCGGCTGAATCCCCGGTTCATGGTTGTTTGGATCAATTTCGCCGAATATTCTCAGTCCCTCCCCCGTAACTTGAAGGCCCTTAAACATTGAGACGTGAAACCCATCAAGTTCGACTTTGCTCTGGAATCGAGCCGAGAGTGTTTGTATGACGGTAGAGCGCAGGATTGGTTCGGCGTGATAGAGCGCAAAAGCGACGGCGGACCCAATGATCAACAGAAAGAAGCCTATAGCGGGGAGCCAGAGCTTTCGACGCGCCCACACTCTACGACGCGCCGAGTTCTTGCCTTGTGCCATGGATGGCTCGGTTGGGCTAAAGACGAAACAACCCAACTCTTTGAGACAAATCGGGAGAAAAGGTTGCTCAGCAACATTTCATAAGGGACAAAAGATTACCTGGGCTGCCCGACGACACGTAAGTAGGGCTTCAGGGTCTTGAATCCTCCGGGATATTTTTGTTTCGCCTGCTCCTCGGATACCGAGGTCGGAATGATTACGTCCTGACCGGGCTTCCAGTTCACCGGAGTCGCTACATTGTGCTTCGCCGATAGCTGAATCGAGTCCAGAGCGCGCATGACCTCGTCGAAATTTCTGCCACTGCTCATGGGGTAAATCAGCATGAGCTTGATTTTCTTATCGGGGCCGATCAGAAATACGGTACGCACGGTGGCATTGTCGGCTGCGGTTCGACCTTCACTGCTTGCGCCGGATTGCTCGGGCAGCATGTCGTAAAGCTTGGCTATCTTCAGCTCGGGATCCCCTATCATCGGG
The DNA here is from genome assembly GCA_025361625.1 of Acidobacteriaceae bacterium. Lineage (GTDB taxonomy): Bacteria > Acidobacteriota > Terriglobia > Terriglobales > Acidobacteriaceae > Acidiflorens. Next base: position 9,481 of record JANYKL010000092.1, on the reverse strand, counting down.
TAATTAATTTTATGACCTTGCGTTTCTTCGATGTCGGCTGCCCATTTTCCGTGACTTGTAACGGGGTCGACGCTGAGCCCGATGATCTTCGTGTTGCGTTTGGCGAATTCCGGTTGCAGTCCGGCCATATATCCCAATTCTGTTGTGCACACGGGCGTGAAATCCTTCGGGTGCGAGAATAGGATAGCCCAGCCGTCGCCGATCCACTCATGGAACTTGATCTCGCCTTGCGTTGTTTCAGCAGTAAAGTCTGGCGCTTCTGAATTTATGCGCAGGGACATTTTCTTCTCCGATTGTTTTTTAGAGTTTCGAATCCAACTTGTTTGATTTGTTTTCTGTGTTGCTTCTTTAGCGGACCTGCAACATGGTAAATCATTCTTTGACCATCGCGCTTGGAGAGAGTGACATTCCACCCGCAGTGGTCGCGCTGAAAGGGCTCGGGCGTCAGAGAATCACGGCACGAGCCTGGCTGTTGCATTTTTGTTGCACATTTTCGCATTCAAATATGCGATCGAAAGGTCGGATTACCAATTGGTCAATGTGCGGATCGGTGGAAATTGCGCCGCTGTTTTTCTGGAGCCTCGCCTCAACAAAACTCGACCCTTCTAAAATCTGCGGCACGAGCGGTCGCGAGGCATGATATGCGGGGGTTGCCTACCACCATAGTGCCATTGGCGATGACGATACTTTTGTTGCGAATCAAATCTGTTTAGGATTCACCCTCGCTCGCGATTCAATAAAACTCAACAAACTTTCTTAGAAAAACATTTTAAGAGTAACGATCCCCCGGGAAAATCATGAAGCCAAAGAAAACTATTCTGTGTGTCGACGATAATGAACAGTCTCTCTCCATCCGCAAAGTTCTTCTTGAAACCCGCGGCTACCGCGTGCTTTCAAGCAACAACGGACAACTTGCGCTAGAAATGTTTCGCCAGGGCGGAATCGATCTGGTGATCAGCGACCTGGTCATGCCTGGGCTTGACGGGTCGAAGCTGATCGAACAGATCAAGAGTATCTCGCCTCAGACTCCTACCGTTTTAATTTCGGGCCGGGTAAAGCTTTATGATCAGGAAACCGTCGCCGACCTTTTTCTTCCCAAGGGCATGTACGAGCCGGCGGAGTTGCTCGAACGAATTCGTTTATTGTTAGTGCGCAAGCGCGGACCGAAGCGTCCTTTCAATCTCGCGGCGCGAACACCGCAGCATCCGGCGGTCGCCTGAACCCACCCGAGACGAAATAGGCAGCCTTCCTCCTGTGATATCTTTTTCACTGGATGCCGTCATTTATTGAAGCGCGGGAATTGCGCAAAACTTACCGGGTCGGAAAAATAGATGTTCCAGCGTTGCGCGGTATCTCACTCAACGTAGAAAAGGGAGAGTTCGTTTCCGTAGTGGGCCCGTCCGGCAGCGGCAAGTCCACGCTTTTTTATCTATTAGGAGGGCTCACACGCGCCGATGCGGGCAGCGTGACCATCGACGGAGTGGATTTTGCTACGCTCAATGATGGCGAGCGCACCCGGCTTCGCAAGAGCAAGATCGGTTTTGTGTTTCAGAAATTTAATTTGCTCCCGACACTGAGCGCACGATCGAACATAGAGATTGCCGCGGACATTGCCGGCAAGGGAGCGCCCGATCAGGCGTTTCTCAGCAAGATTACTGAAATGCTTGGCGTGGCTAAGCGACTAGAGCATCGACCTAACGAGTTATCAGGCGGCGAGCAACAGAGAGTGGCGTTGGCCAGGGCTCTGATCAATCGCCCGGCAATCGTTCTGGCAGACGAGCCGACAGGCAATCTGGATTCGAAAAGCTCGGCCATCGTACTCAACATGCTACGGCAATCGAACAAAGACTTAGGCCAAACCGTGCTCATGATCACTCACAATCCGGAAGCGGCTGCCTATGGGGATCGAGTTGTCCACATGCGCGACGGTGAGATCGTCAGCGGGAATGAGGATCCCCAATGGGCGTCCGATTTGCCCGGGAATTCTTCACGGCAATTAGATTTATAGGTCGTTCATGGCGAAACGCGACGAGGATACAAAACCGATTCTTCCCGGCAAGGGCGCTTCCGACTACGAGCGCTATCTGCGCACTGACGAACTGCTCGCCCTGCAAAAGCTTCCCGAAAATCTTTCGCATAAAGATGAGATGACATTTCTGGTGGTGCACCAGAGTTCAGAGTTGCTCATGAAGGGGGCGGCGTTTGAGTTAGAGCGAGCGCACGAGTTTTTGGCAAATTCGGATTTTGGGAATGCGGCTCGCCTCATACGGCGTTCGATCTCGATGATTGAACCTCCCATCGAACTCCTACACATTCTGGAAACAATCACGCCATGCGATTACCACGTAATCCGCGCAGGACTGGGCCACGGGAGCGGCTTGGATTCGCCGGGCTTTCTTGCTTTGCTGCATATCGGTCCCCGCCTAGGCAAAGTCTTCCGTGATCAACTGGATGCCGTCGGTATAACGCTGGTCGAAATCTATCGCCGCCACGAACAGTTTTTTGGATTGCACGACGTGGCCGAGCGCCTTCTGGATTTCGATGAGCGCATGCAGATATTCCGCTTCCATCATCTGAAACTCGCGGAACGCATTATCGGAGGCCGGGTCGTCGGCACCATGGGCACTCCAGTCGAAGTGCTGCAACAACGCATGGAAAGCTGGCTTTACAAAGACCTTTGGGATGTTCGCAATCAGATCACTGCCGCAGCCAATGAACCGGATGCAAGCAGGAAAAACTAGGTTCCTTTGGGCATTCCTACGATCATTTTGAGAAGATCCGCTTTGCGCGTTGCATTGCGTTTAGACGTGTGCTCCAAAATGGCAGCCGGGAAAGCGGGGTTTGCCCCGCCGGGACGCGGTCGTTTATACTCGTTCTGTTGAGCGGGAGTAACTCAGTGGTAGAGTGCGACCTTGCCAAGGTCGAAGTCGCGGGTTCAAATCCCGTCTCCCGCTCCAGTATTGTGAAGCCCCGCATCGGCGCGGGCTTTTCGTTTTAGGACTCTACCTTCGGATTTCGTGTAGTTTTGAGCTCGAAAATGGCGCGGTAGCCAAGTGGTAAGGCCGAGGTCTGCAAAACCTCTATTCGTGAGTTCGATTCTCACCCGCGCCTCCAATCTTTTCAGCAACTTCCGTGATCGGCATCAGACAGTGCAAGATTGCTCACAGTAGCGGAGCCAGCTTGGTGGCCGAACGCCTTGACGCTCTACGGTGTACCCACTGCTCATAATCCGTGATACCACGGATACCGACTGCATGCCTTTTCTCCTACGCTCTATAAACGGACCTCGAAAACGACATTTTAGGAGAATGAAAACATGAAGAAGCTTTTTGGAGTATTGGCGGTATTAGTGTTGGGTTTAACTCTCAGTACTGCGCAAACCAGTGATCAGTCAAGTGGGACCAACAATAACCGCGCTGGAACCACTAGTTCCGACAATTCCGCTCCGCGTGATCACAATTGGGGTTGGATTGGATTGCTGGGCTTGGCGGGATTAGGGGGACTTGCGGGGCGTCGCAGGGAAGAAAGCCGGGAAGACCGTTCCGTCCGGGATATCCGGCGTGCTGCCTAGCACTTAGTAATCTAATCATAATGGTTTAATCATGAGGCCGTATTGCGGCCTCATTTTTTTTGCAGAGATAATTCTGAATGACCGCTCCGGCTTTTGACAGCACCACGTGCAGTATCACGGCATAAGGACGCCCCGCGATCCGAACAGCACGTCCCGGCAAAAAACTCTTGAACTTTGGTTCTAAAGGGCCCAGCCAAAGGCGTGCCCTTCAGCGTCGCATCACAGCCGTGTGCACACTGCCTTTGTCTGCGTGTAGAGTTGCAAAACATCTTTGCCCATCTCGCGGCCCCAGCCGGATTGCTTGTATCCTCCAAAAGGAAGAGCTGCGTCGAAGACGTTGTAGCAATTGATCCAGACGGTGCCAGCACGAAGCGAAGCTGCCAAGCGATGCGCTTTCGAGATGTCTTTGGTCCAGATCCCAGCGGCCAGGCCGTAAATTGTGCTGTTGGCGCGCGCCATCAGCTCTTCGGGGTCGTCGAAGGGAACCGCGGTGACTACGGGGCCAAAAATTTCCTCCTGCACCACGCGCATGTCATCCTTCGTATTCACGAGCACAGTGGGCTCGACGAAATACCCCTTGCTGTCGCCCATTTTTTTGCCTCCGGTGACGGCTGTCGCGCCTTCCGAGAGGCCGATTTCGAGATAATTGCAAACGCGCTGCAACTGTTCTTCGGAGACTAGCGGACCCATGGCGGTCTTCGGCTCAAGGCCGGAACCGACGTTAATTTTTTTGGCCTTGGCCGCGACTCCCTCGATGACTTGATCAAACACCGAGCGCTCGACGAAGAGACGAGACCCGGCGCAGCAGGTCTGGCCTTGATTAAAGAAGATGGCGCTGGCGGAGCCGGAGATCGCTCCATTCAGATCGGCGTCTTTGAAGACGACGTTGGGAGATTTGCCGCCAAGTTCGAGCGAAACCTTTTTCAGATTTCCGGTCGCGGCGTTGACGATCAGCTTGCCGACTTCGGTGGAACCTGTGAAGGCGATCTTGTCGACGAGCTCATGTGCTGCTAAGGCTGCCCCGGCCGTCTCACCGAATCCCGGGACGATGTTGACAACGCCGTTCGGGAATCCCGCCTCGACGAACAACTCCCCGAGAAACAGTGCGGACAGAGGCGTCTGCTCGGCCGGCTTCAACACCACGGTGCATCCACAGGCCAGGGCCGGAGCCAGTTTCCAAGCCGCCATAAGCAGCGGGAAGTTCCAGGGAATAATTTGTCCGACTACTCCAACCGGCTCGCGCAATGTATAGGCAAAATAACTGGAGTTCGCGGCGTGGGGCATCGAAATTGGAATCGTCGTCCCTTCCAGCTTCGTCGCCCATCCAGCCATGTAGCGAAACATGTCGATGGCCAAGGGCACGTCGGCGGCACGCGCCACGGTGAGTGGCTTGCCGTTATCGAGAGTCTCGATGGTGGCAAACTCTTCCAAGTGCTGCTCCATGAGATCGGCCAGTTTCCAGATCAGCTTTCCGCGATCGGAGGGCGTCATCTGCGACCAGGGGCCGCTGTCGAATGCTTTTCGAGCCGCCTGCACGGCGGCATCTATATCCTGACGATCGCCCTCGGCTACCTGCGCTAACACCTCGCCGGTTGCGGGATTGTAGGTCGGAAAAGTCTTGCCTGATGCGGCATCCATCCACTTGCCATCAATCAACATCTTGCGGGGCTTGGAAATAAAATCACTGACACGTGAATCAATCTGAATCGGAGAGACTGCGATACCCATACATCCTCCTAAAATTTCGATATAGACCAGAAAAGGGCGCGGAGCGATTTGCGGACTTGAAAATCTTAGTCCCGCATCAGGGGCGAAAGCAACTCGAGGGTGCGCGAGGAGGCCGCCCCAATCGAGATTTTTGCCACAGCTTCTTCAAAAGAAAGACAGGACCGATTGCCACCACTCGGGTTGCTGCCATCGCGGCACAGCATTGATCTGAATCTTCCGATGACGCGATTTTGGCTTAGATTCTCGCAGCTATTGCGGGTCTTTTTTCGGCGGAGAGAAGGTTGGATCGCTCGAATTATCAGTTAGAGCGCGGCGAGCCGCCTTTGTATGAAAAAGAAATAGACCGCCACTAAAACCAGGAGAAGTCCGTTGAAACACAGCACAACCGGAGCTGTAAACACGGGCACGAGCCATCCCGAAAGCAAGTTGCCCATGGGCATACCGCCGCGAAAAGCAAAGTTGTAAACGCTCATCACGCGACCGCGCATTTCATTGGTGGTAATCAACTGCACGAGCGAATTCACAGTGGCGAAAACCGCCATCATCGAAGCGCCGACAATGACAAGAAAGGATTCACTGAGAGGTAACGACTGCGAAAGCGCGAACCCGGTGATACTTGCGCCGAGCAGCGCCAGAGCAAACAGGGCAACGCGGCCTTTCCTTCTCATGTTGCCGGCGGTTGCGATAGCAAGCGATCCAAAAATAGATCCCATGCCCATCAGCGCGAGAAGATTTCCGTAGGTTTCAGGGCCGCGATGGAAAATGTCTTTGACGAAGACAGGTATGTACGTGCGCATCGGCATGCTGAGTCCGGTCATGCAGAAAGCCAGAATAATCAGGGCCTCCATGGAATTTTGCTGGCGGGCAAATACAAGTCCTTGCTTAAGGCTGTCGAACATCGTCTGCTTGGTTTTGAGCGGCAGGAAGCGCGCGGTAATCAGCGAGAGAGAAATAATCGGAGCGAGAAATGAGACAGCGTTGATCCCGAAGCACCATTTCTCTCCAAAGTGCGCCAGCGTCTGCCCGGCGAGCGCGGGGCCAACCATCACAGCAACATTGAACTGGATGGAATTCAATGCGATGGCGTTTGGCATGTCATCCTTCTCTACCAGCGTTGGAATCAGTGCTTGATAGGCTGGCCCGCCGAAGGCCTGCGCAAGCCCCGATACGAATGAGAGACAGAGAATGTGCCAGACGTGAACGACTCCGGTCGCGACCAGGACCGTCAGCAGAGCGGCTGTGGCCATTTGCAGGTACTGCGAGCCCAGCAGGATTTTGCGGCGCTCGACGCGATCGGCTACGACGCCCCCAATTAAAGAAAAGAGAAATATTGGGAGGCCGCCAAGAAACTGGTCGAGCGCCAAAAGAAACGCCGAGTGGCTGAGTCGATAGACGAGCCAGCCCTGGGCGACAATTTGCATCCACGTGCCGATGCTGGAGGTGCAGGCACCGATCCACATCAGCCGAAAGTCGCGATATTGGAATGCTTTAAAAACCCGGCGAAGCATTGTTTAGCGTCTGGAAGTAAGAAAAGCGTAACACGCGGCCTCTCTTGTTCGACGGAGCAAGAATGGATCGGTTGCAGAAGTGGCTGGACTTATTTGCGCAACTTCTTACCGTCAAGGCTGCAACATCACTCACGTCAATCATCACGTCATTCATCACGTCAATTCGTCACGTCAATTCATCGTGTCTCGCTTCACTTTCACTTCACTTGGACTTCACTTGGACTTCACTTGCGTTACTTCACGACGAGTCGAGTAAATGGAAAGACGTATGCCTGTAAGGTAACCATGATTCCAACCAATGAAGCGAGGGCGATGCTATGGAAGAACACGTAGCGAAGAATTTCTCCTTCGTGGCCGTACCATTCGGTTGCGGTGCTGGCGACGACAATCGATTGCGCATCGATCATCTTGCCCATCACCCCGCCGCAAGTGTTTGCCGCAGCCATCAAGGTTGGCGACAGTCCTACCTGTTCGGCTGAAATTCGCTGGAGACTTCCGAAGAGCACGTTGGACGAAGTATCTGAGCCGGTTAGGGCGACGCCGAGCCAACCGAGCAAAGTTCCAAAGAACGGATAGAGGACTCCTGTGCGCGCGAAGGCAAGCCCCATCGTCGCGTCCAGGCCCGAATATCGCGTGAGGTACCCGATGGAGAGCATGGCGGCAATGGTCAGCAATGAAAAACGAACTCGCACGAGCGTCCTTCCATAGACTTTCGCCAGTTTCCATGGCGTGAAGCCTATGACGAGTCCGGAAATCATTGCTGCGATCAGAATGCCGGATCCCGTTGCGGTCAGCCAATTCAGGGTGAACACGGCTGGCTCCAGTGTCGGCTTGCGCACGACAGGTGGTACGCGCTGCACCATCTTGTCGAGTCCGGCTAAGGAATATTTTGGCGCGGAAATTTTATCTAATCGAGCCTTTACCGAAGGAAGCCCCCAGGCGAAAACCAGTACGCTCAAAATTAACCAGGGAAGCCAGGCCCTGGCCACGCGCCCGCGGGTGTGCTCGTGAGCGCCGCGAGCCTCGCGTATGCCCTCGTTCTCGAAGCCCCAAATGCGCCTGGGGTGCCACTTAAGGAGGAAGAGCGTGAGGGCGGCCATCGAGATGACGGCAGCGACGACATCCACAAGCCAGGGCCCGTGATAATTAGAGACAAAATATTGCGGCACAGCAAAGGACACGCCAGCTACGAGAATTGCCGGCCAAATTTCCAGCATTGCTGCAAAGCCGACGAAGGCCCAAATAAGCCAGAATGGAACGAGGACAGAAAAGAACGGGAGGATGCGTCCAGCCTGAGCGCTTAAGTCCATCAAATTTAAACCGGTCACAGCCTGCAGGGCGATCAGGGGAGTTCCGATGGCACCGAACGCCACCGGGGCCGTATTTGCTATCAAAGAAAGTCCGGATGCTTGCAGTGGTTTAAATCCCAAACCTATGAGGACGGCGGCGGTGACCGCTACCGGAGTGCCAAAGCCCGCAGCGCCTTCAAAGAACGCACCGAAGCTAAAAGCAATCAAGAGTAACTGCAGGCGGCGATCCTGGGTGATTCCAGTAAGGCTGTCTTGCAAGACCTTGAATAGGCCGGCTTCAACCGTTAGTTGATATAAGAAGATAACGTTGAGAATGATCCAGCCGATGGGAAAAAATCCGTAGGCGGCGCCTAAGACAGCGGTCTTCCCTGCTAAGGTCGCAGGCATTTCGAAAAAGATGATGGCGCACGAGATGGAAGTCGCCAATCCGAGGAGAGCTGAGAAATGCGCCTTCATATGCAGAAGACCTAAGCTGCCGAGCAACACGGCCACCGGAAGGGCCGCGACCATTGCCGAGAGCCACCAACGTCCCAGAGGATCGTAGTTCTGGGGCCAGGGACTGACATTGGGTGGGATTCTCAAAATCAGAACCGCTGCCAGAAGGGCGGCGACGATCCCAATTAGCCAAGCTGCCACGTTCAAGGCGGATATTGTTTTTGAAACATGGGCGATTGGGGCGGACACGAACTTCTCCTGGGAGGCCAAGTGGTTCTGGGGGCGACGCGTGTTTGACGCCCGCGCATACTACCACGGTCGAAGAGGAATGATAGAGGAATGATAAACGTTCAAGCCTGGGACTCTGAAGGAGGCTCTGGTTGCGGGATTGCCCCAATGGTTGTGCACAACTTTTCACATCGGGGCGCGACGCCACCGCCAACTCATTGCAAGCACACAACGGGTGAAGTTGGTGCCGTGGCTCAAGAGTTGCATTGATACAGGCAACGTAAGTCTTCAAGACAAAAGACTTACCAAAGTAACCACTTGGGGGATATTGAAATGTCACGCCGCTTCCTGCTTGTGTTCGCTCTTGTGTTTCTGGCCACGATGTCTTTCGCTGACTCAACCGTCAATATGAAGTTTCTCTATCCCGGAAATAACGCTTCCGCGGGCTACTACACGTATCCGTATTACTTTTCTGTTAACGGTGGCGCGCCCAAAGCCATGATGTGCGACGCCTTCATGAATCACATATCGGCGGGCGAGAGTTGGAACGCGCACGTGACCGGACTGCTTTCTGGCAAAGGCTTGTTTGGCAAAGACTTTACCGACTATAAGGCGGCAGGGTTAATTTTCATCGGAATTACGAACGGAACGATCAGCGCGACCGCTGGAAACTGGGCGGTTTGGAATCTGTTTGACAAAGG
>JANYKL010000085.1 GCA_025361625.1 Acidobacteriaceae bacterium | reverse complement strand
CAGTTGTTGGCGCGCATATTCGTAAGAGTCGAGATGCCCGTGACTCGACAGGCAATCGATGCGATGAAGTTCCATGTGTTCTCCGAACGCAGGCAGCCGCAAAAACTTTTTCAACGTTGATTGCTTCATCCGCTGGACGTCGCCAAATCGCATATGATTCGCAATCAGAGCGAGAATTTGACCCGCCTCATGATTCGAAAATTTGAGCCGGCGACAAATGTCTTCAGCCATCTTCACGCCGACGTCGACATGTCCGTCGAATCGTATGCGATCCGGTGCCACCCGAAACGTGGGAGGCTTGCCGACATCGTGCAACAGAGCTGCCCAGGCAAGCGTTTTGGAAATAGAACCGGATTCATCCGACTGCAACTTCTCGAGCAAGAGCAACGTATGCAAGAAAACGTCGCCCTCGGGGTGATACTGTGGCGGTTGCTCCACGCCTTTCATACGGGCGATCTCTGGCAAAACTTCTACCAGCAATCCAGTCGAATCGAGCAATTCAAAGGCGCGCATAGCGCGGCCTTCGGTAAGCATTTTTGTAAGCTCTTCCCGAATCCTTTCAAACGAGACCTGGTGGATGTTGGGAGCAAGTTGTTTGATGGCCGCGAATGTCGCGCTCTCAATCTGGTAATCGAAACGTGCCGCAAACCTCGCGCCGCGTAGCATCCGCAATTTATCTTCCCCGAACCTTCGGGCAGGGTCGCCGATTGCCCGAACGATGCCAGCGGTCAGATCAGCGCGACCACCGACGAAATCCAGGACAGCCTCTTTTGTTATCTCGGACGTTGTGTCCTCGGCGAATGGATCCAGCATCATCCCGTTGATGGTGAAGTCACGGCGTTGCGCGTCTTCACGAGGGTCCTTTGTAAAGCGCACTTCATCCGGATGCCGCCCGTCAGAGTACCCGATGTCGGCACGAAAAGTGGCCACCTCCACGGCTCCGCGACGGCGTTCGCGTGATGAAGCCCCCACCTCTGACGTGTCTTCGATTGCACCGGTAGTCGGCGGGAGCTCTCCATAGGGAACGAGCACGACTCCGAACTGCTCGCCCACGGCGTATGTACGCGGAAAGACTTGAATGACCTGCCTGGGCGTCGCATCCGTAGCCACGTCGTAGTCCGCCGCTTCGCGCCCTAGCAGGAGATCGCGTACGCATCCGCCAGCAAAGTAAGCTTGGTAGCCTTGTTGACGCAGGGCTCGAACGATCACGGTTGCGTGTTCCCGGGCAATGGTCATAACAATAGATCGACAAGCGGTCAGATAAACTAAAGCCAGCAACTCAGTAAACTGAGGCAGTCAATTATGCAAGCGAACTACGCGCCTCGGCGGTAGACCCAAAGCCAATTATGCCTGACGGCACCATCCTCGGCATCGAAACATCCTGCGATGAAACAGGAGCGGCGGTGGTGCGCGCGGGGCGCGACATTTTGTCGAATGTGGTCGCGTCGCAGATCGCAGCCCATCAGCCCTTTGGAGGAGTTGTTCCTGAGTTGGCATCTCGCGAACATTTACGCGCCATCGTTCCCGTGGTGCGGCAGGCCCTCGCTGAAGCGGGCGAGAGCTACGCATCGGTAGATGCCATCGCCGTGACGCAAGGCCCAGGCCTCGCCGGGGCCTTGCTTGTCGGGATCAGCTTTGCAAAGGCCTTATCGTTCGCGCTCGATAAGCCTCTGATCGCGGTCAATCACCTTGAAGGTCATATTCATGCAGTGTTGCTCGATCATCGACAAGAGATGAATTTTCCCGTGCTCGCGTTAGTCGTCTCGGGTGGGCACACCCATCTTTATGTCGCGGAGGTCGACGCAAATTTGTGGAGCTATCGGAATATCGGGCATACGCGAGACGACGCGGCCGGCGAGGCTTTCGATAAAGTGGCAAAACTTTTAGCTCTCGGCTACCCCGGTGGTCCGATCATCGATCGGCTAGCACCGCAAGGGGATCCCTTGGCAGTGAAGTTTCAAATCTCCCAGATGAAGCATCCCGATCGGCGAAACTTCGGCAAGGCAGCCGAGCAAAATGTGCAAACCGGCCTGCACTTTGATTTTTCCTACAGCGGAATCAAGACAGCGGTTCTGCGCTACGTTGAAACACAAAACATGAAGGCGTCGATAGACGCGCGCCGCGCCGCGCTTGCCGGAATCGCTGAGCCGACGATAGAAGACGTGCTAAAAGTTTGCGACCGGCAGACTCTGGATCTCGTAGCGAGTTTCCAGCGCACGATGGTGAACGATTTGGCGGCAAAGACTTTAGCAGCGGCTCAAGAATACGATGTCCAGACACTGATCGTGAGTGGCGGCGTCGCCGCCAACCAGGAACTTCGGTTGACATTCACACGCGAAGCAAACAAGTGCGATCTGCCGGTATTTTTTCCTTCGAGTATGCTTTCTACCGACAACGCGGCCATGATCGCGGCGGCCGCCTACCCAAAACTCTTGCGACATGATTTTGTCGCCATGAATTTTTCGGCCGAGGCTGGGTTGGCTCTTCGGTAGAGGTGTCCAACCTGACTCGCTGTTGACATTCTTTGAGCCGCAGGATCTCTCGCGCGGACATGCAAGAGATATCAACTCGAAGAAGCCCGTCCCGGCCACCACCGCCCCCTATGCCGGCGCCACACGAAATTCCGGTAACCGTATTGAAACAATTCAGAGCTACAATGGTCGCGTGAAATCTACGATTTATGTGGTGGAAGACGATCCTGATATCTCCCGCCTAGTCCGCCACCATCTAGAAGGGGCGGGCTTCAACGTTCGTCTTTATTCAACCGGAAACATGGTCTTGGCAGATGCCGAGCGGCAGCGTCCCAGTCTGTTTGTTCTCGACATCATGGTTCCTGGAAAAGACGGTTTGGAATTGTGCCGGCAGATTCGCCAGTCGGCTCCTCTCGCTTCCGTTCCGGTCATCTTTCTGACAGCGAAGAGCGGTGAGGCCGATCGGGTCATGGGCCTCGAACTCGGGGCGGACGATTACATTCCCAAACCATTTAGTCCTCGTGAACTTGTCGCGCGGGTGAAGGCGGTAATGCGTCGTTTTGAGCGTCCACTTCCGTTCGTGCCGACGAAGATTGACGAAGTTCACATCGACCCCGGAGCAATGACTTTAACGGTCCGCGGCAAAAACGTTCCTACGACCGCAACCGAGTTCCGTCTGCTCGATCACTTCATGCGCCATGCGGGACGAGTATTCACGCGCGATCAGTTGCTCGATTCTGTATGGCGCGACACTTCCTATGTCACTCCTCGGTCGGTCGACGTATATGTACGACGCATCCGTGAAAAAATTGAGCCGGACCCCGTAAACCCGCGCTACCTGAAAACCGTAAGGGGGGCGGGCTACCGCTTCGAGGTTGCGCGTTGAGAAAGCGCATCTTCGTCAAGTTAATGTTTGTTTTTTTACTGGTGATTGGCGTAGCGGCGATTGCCACGCAACTGACCGTCCGCAAAGTGTGGCGGCGAAGTCTGCACGAGCAAATCGAACGGAACCTCAAAGAAAAAACTGTGATGTTCGCTCACCGTGTCGATGCGGACCGCCAACATTCGCTTGCCGATATCACTTCACAGGAAGGTCAGTCCGCCGGAGCTCGCGCTACCGTCATCGATCCAACGGGCAAAGTTCTCGCCGATTCGGAAGCGGATCCCGCCACGGTGGAAAATGCCTCACAGCAGCGCGAATTTGCTCGCGCGCTCGCAGGGCAGGTGGGGGTCGAGGAGCGACTGAGTAAGACCGTAGACGTTCCTTTTTTGTATGTAGCGGCTCCCGTGTCGGGAGGCGCCGTCCGCTTGGCGTATCCCTTAGCGGAAATAGAAACGACCGATCGCCCTTTGCTTCTGGCGCTCTTGTGGGGATCACTTGCCGCAGTTTCGTTAGCTCTTCTGATCGCAACCGCAGCTTCGCAGTATGTTGCCTGGCGCCTGCAAAAGATCGTCCAGTTTGCAGAACGCCTCGCCGCAGGAGACTTGACCGCAAAAATTGCCTCCTCTTCAAGTGACGAGATTGGGCAGGTGGCAGCCGCACTTGATAAGACGGCCCGGCGCATCGAAGAGGGCTACGTCCGGGTCGAGAATAACCAGCGCGAACTAGAGACGTTATTGAACAGCATGCAGGACGCGGTAATTGCGGTTGATTCCGCTGGCCGCGTGCAATGGGCAAATCGCGGAATGGATCGTTTGTTGCTCCGTCCGCCACGATTGAATGCCCCTCTGGTAGACAGCGTACGTGATCCTGATTTTCTCACGGCTATCCACGATGCCGCGCGCGATCAACTCGTAACCTCCGCGCGCTCCAACACGATCGCCGCGGGCCGCACCTTCGATGTGACCGCCGCGCCCATGCCGGGGGGCGGCGCGGTCGCCGTAATTCGGGATCTCACCGAAACTGCGCGCATGGAAAAAAGCCGCCGTGATTTCATCGCAAACGTCTCTCACGAATTGCGTACTCCCTTGACGTCGATTCACGGTTATACCGAAACGCTGTTGGATAGCCCGCTCGCCGACAGCCACGTCCGCGATTTCCTTGAGATCATAAGAAAAAATGGCGCTCGCATGTCGCGCCTTACAGAAGACCTGCTTACCCTCGCTCGCGTCGAGTCCGGGGAACAAAGATTCGAAGTCGAGCCAGTGTCCAGCGACGAATTGCTACAAGATGCGCTTGAAAGTTTTCGTGAAACGGCGCGCTCGCACGGGGTCGACCTGAAGATCGATGCTTCTTGTCCGACTCAGGTTAACGCGGACCGCGAGGCCATTCACCAGATTTTTTCGAATCTTATCGAAAATGCTCTAAAGTATGCGTCTTCTGGAAACAAGCTAATTCTTGGCGCTCGTACAGTAGAGAAAGGAGTCGAATTTTCTGTCGAGGATTTCGGCCCTGGCATCGCATCCGGCCATTTGCCGAGGCTCTTCGAAAGATTCTACCGGGTAGACAAAGCACGCTCTCGCGAGTCGGGCGGAACCGGCCTGGGACTTGCCATCGCCAAACACATCGTGCTGGCGCATGGCGGGACGATTCGCGCCGAGAGCGAACTGAATCACGGCTCGACTTTCCTCTTCACGCTCCCGCAGCACATCCCCGGAGCCGCCTGAATTACATACCTTAATTAACTAAGAATTTGCGTACTGTAACTTTTGTTCGCACTTTACCGTCTATGCTCTGCCCCAGATAAGCGCGCAATAGGAGTGGATCACGAATCCATAGATCGCGGCTCCAGTACAAAGACGTCCGATAGCGCGCGGCACCGGCAGCTTGTGTCAACGAACGATAACTCCCGCGTAACCCACCACAGATTTGTAGTCTCCCGAAGCTTCGCCGGAAGTCGCGTACTTGATGAGCGACGCTGAGGTGGCGCCCAGCAATTTGGAGGCGGCCAGCATCGCGACCGACGGGCCGAAGCCGCACATGCTGATACCTTCTTGCATCACGACATCCCACAAACCGCGCGGGTCGAGCGCCAGCACGCGATCGATTGCCATTCGATCTTTCATGCGCGTGATCTTGTCGGACTCGTAGTGGTTCATGTCGCTGG
>JANYKL010000003.1 GCA_025361625.1 Acidobacteriaceae bacterium | reverse complement strand
TTCGAATCCTGGCGGAAAATCCGGATGCATCGGCTGCGGCCTCGGATTACGAAAAACATTTTCGTTCGGAATTTGAATCTTCGAGAGCAGGGTTTCATTCACCATCCGGTAGTTGCTGTCTTTGTCAGTCGGCGAAACGTGGCGCTCATCGCCAAAGAACAGGAAGACGCGATTCCAGGCGAAATCGGTGTAGTTTTTTGCCAGAAGATCGTAGAGTCCTTCGGGAGTCGAACCTCCCGCCAGCGCAACCGAGAAACGCCCTTGCGCTCCGATCGCGGTCCGCGCGACTTTTATGAATTCTTCCGCAGCGGCGTGAAAGAGATTCGAAGCGGTAGGGAAGACTTCAACACTGCGATTCGATGGCATAGAAATCGGCAACTTGTGGCAACTTGTAACTACGAATTGTACTCACGAATGCCGTTTAATTATCGAAGTTACGCCAGCGCCGCCCATCGCGCTCCATCAACTCATCCGCCTCTTTCGGACCCCAAGTTCCCGAGGCGTAGTTGGGGAAATCGCGCGGTGGAAGCGCCTTCCAGACGTCAAGCACCGGATTCACAATGCTCCAACCCGCTTCAACCATGTCGGCGCGCTGAAACAGGGTTGCGTCCCCCGTCATGCAATCGTGCAGCAGGCGTTCGTATCCCGTATTCGGAGTCTGACCGAAATAATCGGCATACTCGAAATCCATGTTGACTTCCCCAAGCTGCATCGAAGGCCCCGGAACCTTCGCCGCAAAGCGCAGTGAGATTCCTTCCTCCGGCTGGATATGCAAAACCAGTTGGTTCGGCATCATGTTCTCCACCGGAGTCTCGCGGAACAGCATAAAAGGCGCGCGCCGAAACTGGATCACCACATGAGTGTTGCGCCCCGGCAGTCGTTTGCCCGTACGCAAATAGAATGGGACGCTCGCCCATCGCCAGTTGTCGATCAGCAGCCGCATGGCCACGAATGTCTCCGTGCGCGAATCGGGAGGCACGCCCTCCTCTGAACGATACGCAGGAACGCTCGACCCATCCATCATCCCCTCGCCGTACTGGCCGCGAACCGTCTTGCTCAACACATCTTCATTGCTGAAAGGCTGGATGGCATGCAGAATCTTCGCCTGCTCGTCGCGAACCGCGTTCGCCTCGAAAGAAATAGGCGGCTCCATGGCGCAGAGGCTGATGAGCTGCATGATGTGGTTCGGTACCATGTCGCGCAGCGCCCCGGCGCCGTCGTAGTAATCCCCGCGCTGCTCCACCCCCACCGTTTCAGCCACCGAGATTTGCACGTGGTCAATGTAGCGGCGATTCCAGATAGGCTCGAAAATTCCATTCGCGAAGCGGAAGGCCAAAATGTTTTGAACGGTTTCTTTGCCGAGATAATGATCGATGCGATAGATCTGCCGTTCCGAGATCACTTTCAAAAGCTGCTGGTTGAGCGCCTTCGCGGTGTCAAGATCGTGGCCGAATGGTTTTTCAATGATGACCCGCCGCCAGTGTCCATTCTCCTCGGCCATCAAGCCGACTTTGGATAGACGCTCGACGATGTCTCCGAAATATTTCGAGGCCGTCGCGAGATAGAAAAAAACATTGCCGTGCGAGTGGTGCTCCTGGTCGATCTTAGGGAGCGCCTCTTTCAGCTTGTCGTAGGTCGCGGCATCGTCGAAGTCTCCGCTGACGTAGCTGATGCGTCGAAGAAAGTCTTCCCACAATGCGGGATCGACTTTTCCGGTGGCGAATTTCTTGAAGTCTTCCGCCACTTTACTTCGCGCCTCCTCGTCGCTCAGCGGGTTTCGACCGACACCGATGACCGCAAATTCTTTCGACAATAATTTTTGCGACGCCAGATTGTATAGAGCGGGTATCAGCTTCCGCCGCGTCAGGTCTCCCGTAAAACCGAAAATCACCATGACACAGGGATCCCCAACCTTGCCAATTCGCTTCGTCGCTACCGGCAGAACTTCTGCGTGAGCCATCCATTGCCCTCGACTGAAAAATCCAAGATATTAAATACCGACCAAAAATACGATGTTGAAACGCCGGCATCAAAAGCCGAGGTCAGAAAATCAGTGCTGCCCTGCTACTTGCCCGCCTTCTTGGGCTCAACGTGTCCGCCAAACTTTTGCCGCATGGCTGATAGCATCTTCTCCGCAAAAGTGTGTTCCTGGCGTGAGCGAAAACGCGTATACAGCGCCGCCGTCAGCACTTCCGCCGGAACCGATTCTTCAAGCGCAGCTTGAATCGTCCATCGCCCCTCGCCCGAGTCCTGCACGAAACCGCTGTACTCCGAGAGCGTTGGATTTTCGAGCAGCGCCATTGCCGTCAAGTCCAGTAACCACGAACTGATCACGCTGCCGCGCCGCCACACTTCCGCTATATCCGGCAGATTCAAATCGTAACGAATCTCTTCAGGTAGTTCTTTGCTGGTGGCATTTTTGAAGATGTCGAAGCCCTCCGCGTATGCCTGCATGATCCCGTATTCGATGCCGTTGTGCACCATTTTTACAAAGTGTCCGCTGCCCGATGGACCGCAGTGGATGTAGCCTTCTTCCGATGTTCCAGAAGATGTGCCCCCTGCGTTGCCGCTCAGTTTCTCGCGGCCAGGAGTGCGCGCGATGTCGCCCCGTCCAGGCGCCAGGGTTTTGAAAATCGGATCAAGCCGTTCGACCGCTTCTTTCGGACCGCCAATCATCATGCAGTATCCGCGATCGAGACCCCAAACACCGCCACTGGTGCCAACATCGACATAGTGGACGCCCTTGTTCGCGCACAGTCGCGCCCGCCGAACGTCGTCTTTAAAATAAGAATTCCCACCATCAATGATGGTGTCCCCCGCCTGCATCGTAGAGAGCAAGGCCTGAACCGTTTTTTCCGTCGCGTCGCCGGACGGCACCATCACCCAAACCGCCCGCGGCGCTTTCAGCTTACTGACAAGATCATCAAGCGAAGAAGAGCCGGTGGCCCCTTCGCCCGCGATCCCTTTGACCGCGTCGGCGCTCAGGTCAGAGACGACCATCGTGTGCCCGCCCCGCATCAAGCGCCGCGTCATGTTCGCCCCCATGCGCCCCAGTCCTACCATTCCAAGTTGCATTCATGCTCCTTTCCGCTTGCGCCTTACTTACGGCTTAAGTGCCGCGATATTCTTGTCGATACTTAGGTCAAATATTTAGAACTTTAAGATACGTCCCTCGCTGCTTAAGACAAAACTTGCCGCACCAACTCTGTCAGTTTCGCCAGACCGGCTTGTACGTCCTTGCCGAGATGCACACGCAAGGCGCGACGTTTGCGATCGGCGAGAACTTGAAAGTCGCCGCGAGCCTGCGCCGCCTTCACAACTCCGAACGTGTACTTCTGCCCCGGAACCTGCAAGTCGTTGGCGTCGTCGCACGTGATTTGCAAGAATACGCCGCTGTTCGGCCCACCTTTATAAGCCTGTCCCGTGGAGTGCAGAAAGCGCGGGCCAAAGCCGAGACATGTCGCAACCCGTTTACGATCGCGGACAGCCATACGCAGCTCCTGCAATGCTGCTTCATGCGCCGCATTCATCTCGATATATGCGAGCAATCCGAAATAGTCGTTTTCACCGAGACGCGCGAGGTGAGCGCGCAGATAACTCGTCAGCCTGCCGCCGGACGTCATGCCAGATGACATGCCCGAAGATTTGCCCGAAGCTGCTCCCGCCGCCTGCGCAAGTTCGGCCGCATTCCTCTCGTCGGTGAAAAGCTTCATTCCCGATTCATCCACCAGTGGCGTCTCCGCTGGAAGCGCGCCCTTGCTTTCATACTCCGAAGTCAGCTTCTTCGTGACGATCTTGCTGGCTTCGACATCGGGCTGGTTGAACGCGTTGATCCCCAGAATCGAACCGGCAACCGCGGTCGCAATCTCCCAGCGGAAAAATTCCTGTCCCAGACTGTAGACGTCCGAAACCGAGATGCGAACTACAGGATGCCCCGCATGTTCGAGCGCCGCCAACTTGCTTTCTTGCTCTTGCGCGGATGCCGCGTCGCTCTCCAGTTGCAGATAAGCGAATATGCGGTCATTGCCGTAAACCTCAGGCCCGCCGAGCGTTTCCCGATCCACCGGGATGATGCCCTTGCCAAGCTTGCCCGTCGACTCCGCAATCAGTTGTTCAAGCCATGCCCCGAGGTCCGAGATGCCGGGCGAAGTGATGATTGTGATCTTGTCGCGGCCTGACTGTGCGGCTGTACCAATAATCAGCCCAAGCATGACGCCCGGATTCTGTGGCACCGCGTTTGAAGCGCCGCAGGCAATCACCATTTCTTTTGTGGCGTTGAAAAACCTGTCGATATCAAGCCCCATCGCGGCCGCCGGGACCATTCCAAAATTCGAGAGCGCGGAATAGCGCCCGCCAATGGTCGGGAGGCCGTAGAAAATCTTGCGAAACTTGTCACGCTCGGCGACTTGCTGCATCTTCGAGCCCGGGTCGGTGATCGCGATGAAGCGGCTTCCAGCCGTGTCCGCTCCTACGGTCTGTTGCACGCGCTCAAAGAAATATTGCTTGTAGATATTCGGCTCAAGCGTGCTGCCAGATTTGCTGGAGACAATAAAAAGCGTCTTGCCTAAATCAATTTTCTTTTCGACCGCTCGAATTTGCGCCGGATCGGTAGAGTCAAGAATGTGCAGCCGCGGGAACCCCGCAGTTTGCGGAAAGGTCAGCGCCAGCACCTCCGGGCACAGACTCGATCCGCCCATTCCCATCAACAGAATGTCGGTGAACGCACCCTTCTTAACGTCAGCCGCCAACAATGTTAAGTCAGAGGCGCGGGCGATCTGCTCATCGACAATGCCGAGCCATCCTAACCACTTGGCTTCGTCCTCGCCCGTCCAAAGCGCTGCATCGCCCCTCCACAAGAGGCTTACTTTTCCGATTGCACGCCACTCATTAAGGTTTTTTTTTACGGCCTCATCGAGTTTTGCAGGCAGCGATGCGGTTTGCTTGTTAATTCGTGGTGCGTCCTTCTTCTTTGTGTTGCCTTCGACCGCGGCCAGAAGCTTGTCGAAAGCATCCGCAAAAAGTTTGACGCCATCGGCCGTAAGTTTGTCCGTGACATCTTTCATCACAATACCCACGCCAGCAAGGTCCGCCATGGTTTTGCGCGCTTCGTCCAAGCCTTCGGTCAGGCTTTGACGCGGCTTACCATGATCTCGGAAGGCTTCGAGCGTGGCCGGAGGAACGGTGTTCACCGTGTCTGGCCCGATCAATTCTTCGACATAAACCACATCGCGGTATTTCGGATTCTTGGTGCTCGTGCTCGCCCAGAGCACGCGCTGCGTCTGCGCGCCCTTTGCCGCCAGGGCCTTCCACTTCGAAGAAGAAAAGATTCGCTGATACGCCTCATAAGTCAGCTTGCCATTAGCGATCGCGACCTTCCCGAGGATGCCTTCTAGCTTCGCTTTTCGACCCGCATCTTTTTCTGTTTTCAGTTTTTCGCTGACTTGCGCGTCGACAGCCACGTCGATGCGGCTGATAAAAAAGCTCGCCACGCTTGCGACTTTGCTTACATCTCCACCGGAGGCAGCGAATTTGTCCAGCCCGTCGATGTAGGCCGCGGCGACTTCTTCATATACGCTTTGCGCGAACAATAAGGTGACGTTGACGTTAATTCCTTCGCTGATCAACTGACGAAACGCCGGAATGCCCTCAGCCGTTCCCGGAACCTTGATCATGACGTTGTCCCGCTTCACGCTCTTCCACAGACGCCGGGCTTCGTCGAGCGTCGCTTGCGTATCGCGGGCAAGGTATGGTGAAACTTCGAGGCTCACATAGCCGTCACGCTTTTTCGTGCTCTTGTAGACAGGGTCGAGAATGTCGGCCGCCGCCTCAATGTCGCGGATGGCAAGCAATTCGTAGCGCCCCTTCGCGTCAAGGTCATGGCGATCGGCGAGCGAATCAAGAAAGTCCTGATACAGGCCGCCATCGATCGACTTCTCAAAAATTGACGGATTCGACGTCATGCCGAAAAGGCCGTCTTCTTCAATGAGGCGCTTCAGTTCGCCCCCTTCCATCAAATCGCGACGGATGTAATCAAGCCAGATCGACTGGCCGAAATTATGAAGCTGAATAAGAGGATTGGTCGCTTTGGCGTTTTCGAGAGTGCCTACGGGATTCATAAATCTCCTGACTGAATCAGGCGGAGTCGCCTGAACATACGAACCGTTTATTTTGCTTTGCTGTTCGCGGCCACAAGTTCGCGTGCGGCTTTCACGATAGCGTCCGAATTGAATCCGAATTTCTTTTGCAGATCTTTCAGCGGAGCTGACGCGCCAAACGTGTGCATGCCGATGATGCGCCCTTTGGTTCCCGCGTATTTAGCCCATCCCAGAACCGAAGCCTGCTCGACCGCAACTCGCGCTGTGACGCCTGAAGGAAACACCTTTTCGCGATACGCGTCATCTTGATGTTCAAACAATTCCCACGAAGGCATGCTGACCACGCGCGCTTTGATCCCTTCGCTCTTGAGCGCCTCGTATGCCTCGATGCAGATTTGGACCTCGCTGCCCGTCGCCATAAGAATCACTTGAGGCTCGCCCGCTTCCGCATCCGCGAGAATGTATGCGCCACGCGCCACACCCTCCGCGGCAGCGTACTTCGTGCGATCGAAAGTTGGTACAGCCTGCCGCGTGAGCACCAGCGCCGCCGGTTCGGTCGTGAGCGACATGATCACCTTCCACGCCTCGACCACTTCATTCGCGTCCGCCGGACGCAGCGTAATCAGCCCCGGCACCGCGCGCAGCGTGATTAACTGCTCGATCGGCTGGTGCGTCGGCCCGTCTTCCCCAACTCCAATCGAGTCGTGCGTAAAGATCCACAGCGACGGAATTTCCATAATCGCCGAGACCCGGATCGGCATCTTCATATAGTCGCTGAAGATGAGAAATGTCGACCCGTAAGCCCGCAGCTTCGAAACCACCATGCCGTTCACAATCGCGCCCATGGCATGCTCGCGAATGCCGAAATGAAAATTGCGCGCGTCAAAGTGATTCGCTTCGAAATCGCCCGCGCCGTCGAAGGTAAGCCGCGTCTTGGTCGATGGATACAAATCAGCCGCTCCGCCCATCAACCAGGGATGATTCTTCGCAATCGCATTCAACACTTTTGAAGAAGAGTCGCGCGTCGCCAAGCCCTTCGCGTCCGCTGCAAATGTAAGCAGCTCCTTGTCCCAGCCCTCGGCCGGCTGGAATTTTTGCATGCGTTCAAGCTGCGCCGCCAATTCCGAATGTTCCGCTTTATACTTCGCGAATAATTCTTTCCACCTGCCATTCAACTGCCGTCCGCGCTTGCCCATTCCATTGCGAAAACTATCGGCAACGCCATCCGGAACAAGAAACTTCGCATCCTCCGGCCACCCGTAGAAACGCTTGGTGAGCTTTACTTCTTCCTCGCCAAGCGCCTCGCCGTGCGCCTCTTTTGAATCCTGACGGTGCGGAGAGCCGTATCCAATATGGCTGTCGACGATGATCAGTTTCGGACGGTCATTCACGCCCAGCGCATGTTTGTAGGCTTCGCTCAATGCGTTCAGATCGTTCGCGTCCGTAACGTGCGTCACGTCCCATCCGTAAGCTCGAAAGCGAGCCGCAACGTCTTCATCGAATGCGAGATCGGTTTTGCCTTCGATCGTGATTTTATTGTTGTCGTAGACCCAGCAGAGATTTGAAAGCTTCAGATGTCCCGCCGTAGAAGCCGCTTCGCTGGAAATCCCTTCCATCATGTCGCCATCGCCGCAGAAAACCCAGACGTTGTAATTGAAAAGTTCGAAGCCCGGACGGTTGAAATGCGATGCCAGCCAGCGCTCCGCAATCGCCATCCCGACACTCGTAGCGACGCCCTGACCTAGCGGCCCCGTCGTCGTCTCCACTCCTGAAGTCAGGTGATATTCGGGATGCCCCGGAGTCTTGCTGCCCATCTGCCGAAAATTCTTGAGG
This sequence comes from Acidobacteriaceae bacterium, assembly GCA_025361625.1. Taxonomy (GTDB): domain Bacteria; phylum Acidobacteriota; class Terriglobia; order Terriglobales; family Acidobacteriaceae; genus Acidiflorens. The sequence continues at coordinate 33,178 of JANYKL010000003.1, read as the reverse complement.
TCATCGAGCGTGAGGGACGGAGCAGGAAGAACGTTCCCTTCCTTATCAACATCATGAATTCCCGCAAGATGGATCAGCGAATACAGCAGCATCGATGCATGCCCATTCGAGAGCACGAAACGATCGCGATTCGGCCACGAAGGATCTTCCGGATCGTAATTTAAAAAATGCTGCCACAAACTGTACGCCACCGGAGCCAGCGCCATCGGCGTCCCCGGATGCCCCGAGTTTGCCTTCTGCACCGCATCCATCGAAAGCGTGCGAATCGTGTTGATACACAGTTGATCGAGTGCAGTTCCGGCGGCAATCGTCTGATCACTGACAGCCATCAATCTCTCCTGGCAGAAATTCCGTTTCCAATCGTCACCAGCTTAGATGACCCGAGCCGCAAATGGATACAGTTGCACCATGGCCCAGAATTACATCGCGATGCAGATCATAAATAAAGAAGATGCGCATGAGCCGAAACCCCAATTTTACACCCCGAATATCGTCGCTCGCTCACTGTAGCAAACACAGCAGAAGACAGGCTTCTCGTGAAGAGGTACAGTTTCATTCCGGGCGAAACGCCGGCACTCGGATTCTTGTCCTTGGAAATCAACCGTCACTTTTGCGCAAATGCACAAAATGCGATTGACGTTTGCATTGCATTGGCGCCAACCTTTTCTACTGGGACGTCGTAACGTTGCGATAGCTGTTGCCGCCGGCAAATCGAGTAATTGTTTGCTGCCAGCTTTAGTCTCTCCCAATCCATCGGATCGCAGAAGGTTCTTTGAATTAGCATGGGCCGATGATGATGAGCCCGATTGCTACTTCGACTGGGTAGAGCCGGCCTTCTTTGTGTGTCCCAGCGCTCCCGGAAGAGGTCCTAAGGTGCGCCACTCTCGAATTTCGCACACCGATGTTTTGACCTTACAGGCGCTAAGAAAGAATGGTCAAAGCGATTAGGGGGTAATACGCAGCGAGGGGAAAATGCTACAGGCGAACTTTGAGCTGTCTTGAGATGTTTCGCACTGTAAACCAATTTGCTGCCGATGCTTGGTGGACCAACAGTTACTTCCGGTGAGCCCGCCATTCGGGTGAAGCGGTGATGGCATCGCTTGTGCTTGCCAGAAGACGTTTTTTCTTGGCTACGAAAAGGTAGGCTGGATAGCTGAGCGCGATCAGGACGAGTGTGAAAAGGGCGTCCTTGAGGTCGCCGACAATGGTCGCAACCAGAAACGCAGCCGATGCGAGCAGAACACCCAAATTTGTCCACGGATAGCCCCAAGCCTTGAAAGGCCTGGGAAGGTTCGGTTCTCGTATTCTCAGCGCAAACAAGGCGCAAAATCCTGACAAATACAGGACTACGACCAGGAATGAGGCGACCCCGATGAGCGTTTCATAACCGCCGCTAAGGATTAGCACGATCGAAACAAGCGAAACCACAAGCAACGCGGCACTCGGGGTCCCGCCTGAGTTGACGGATGCCAGCCAGCGCGGCAACCAGCCGTCACGACCCATACCGAAAAGAATGCGGCACGACAACAGTACTGTGGCATTGAGAGCGCTAAGCACCGTCACCATCGCGAGAACCAAAATGAACTGTTTACCGCGGCCACCAAAGATCCCCATCGCTGCGTCGGCGCGGGTACCTCGGAACCTGCCAGTTTGTTCATTGGCAAGACGTGGAGCAGGGCTGTGTTCAAAAGAACGTATACAGCGATGCAAGCCAAGACTCCAACAATGGATGATCGTGGCAGGTTTCTCGCTGGATCGTTATCTTCCTCCGTGAAATAAATAGCAAAATACCATCCGTCGTAGGTGACGACCACTGCCTGCAAGGCCAAAAGCACACTCAACAGAAGGCCTCCCCTGGGGGCCGCATGGCTCACAGCCAAAGCCCCGTCGCGGACGCCATGAGGGGAGATCACGAAGCACGCCACAACAAAGGCGATCAGGGCGAGAGCTTTGATCAAACTAGTAAGTTCTTGTATTCGACTGCCCGTACGAAGTCCAAGCCAGTTCAGTAGAGAGAGAACAACTACGCTCGCGACGGACACCAGCTTGACGTAACCATGCAATGAGGGTTGAAGCTCAGCTGTGAAGTCAGCAAACGCAACTGCAAGGTAGGCGATCGCTACAGGTTGGGCGATCCAATCGATGCAGCCCACTAAGAATCCAGCATAGTCCCCGAATGCACGACGAGAATACACATACCATCCCCCCGCGCGCGGAAGCATGGTCCCAAGTTCGATGACGGAGAGAGTGCAGCAAAAGGCATATATCCCCCCCACTAACCAGACTGCAATGATGAGTCGGGGGCCTCCCAATTCGGCCGCAACTAATCCCGGCGTGCGAAGGATGCCGGATCCTATAGCGCCGCCGACAATGACCGCAATCCCAAAGCCGACGCCCAGAATGCGCAGCAGGTGCCCTTTGGGACGTACGAAAGGGTGTGTAGATGGAGGAGGCATTGCCTACGTCACCGATATGCGACAGCGGAGCTGTGGGGGGTGGTCCAGCCTTCCGGCTCCGTTTCGTCGATTTCCATAACCGAACGAGGGTGCCCCATCCTTGCGCTTTTTGCAAGGGTGGGCCTACGATGCGGCTGCTAGCATAATGCTTGATGACCCGCAGGCTGCATCGCTTCTACGGAACTGACGACGCAGCCGGATGGTAAATGCGGGGACAGACGGGACGATCCCCATATTTTTCGTAGAAATTGGATTACGATTTGCCTCCATTTTATTGGCGGCAGGTGCTGCGAAGTGATGAAGAATCTCCCGCTTGTTCCAGTTTGCCTAATTTGGTCGAGTAACAGGAAAGAAATGGGGGCCGTCCCGTCTGTCCCGGATTTCAGTACAGCCAGAGAGATGCCGAGCTAACTCCTGCACGAACATTTTGCGAACGACATCACTCGATGCACTAGAGAAGGAAACCGGTTTGACCACGATCACTCGGAGTCTATGTCTATATGAAAGAGCGCATTCTTGTAGTGGATGACGACGAAACTTTGTGTGAGATCATTTCCTCCATTCTTAACTCCGTGGCGAAGAATTTGCGCTTTTGATCTCTAATCTAATAATGCCAGAGATGGATGGCTTTGTTCTGCTTGAGCGCACGAAGGATCGCTTTCCAGACATGCCCTTCGTGATGGAGACGGCCGTGCATGATGGGTCGCTGATTGTAAAAGCCTATAGAGATGGTGCTTATGACTACGTATCGAAACCATTCACCTCGGAATGGTTAGTGGCCGCCGCTCGTCGTGCACTGGAGTATCGTCGTCTGAAGTTGGAGAATCGCGCCTATCAAGCGAGGCTCTTCGATGGCGCCGTCGCTGCTCAGGGTGAAACCGTCGAGAGCGCATCCTGATCGTGGATGGCGACGAGGGACTCCGCGATATATTTTCCTCAGTGCTGACCTCGGCGGGTTACCAATGCCGGACAGCCGGCGGAGGGATCGAAGCGTTAGCCATCCTCGAGTCGGGTGAAGAATTTGACCTTCTGACCTCGGAACTATATATGCCCGGCGGAGATGGAATGGTTCTGCTCGAGCGCACAAAAAATCGATTGCCAGACATGCCCTTCGTGATGGTGACTGGAACCTACGATGATGCAGTGATTGCGGCGGCTTATCGAGAGGGCGCCTACGATTACATACTCAAACCTTTTGACGTCTCCTTGTTGGTAATTGCTGTTCGTCGCGCACTGCAGTGTCGCCGACTAAAAATAGAAAATCACGCTTATCAAGTTCAACTCGCTAAGAACGCGAAGGCCGACCTGGGTAGGCCCTGAACTCGCCAACCAAGCGCCTAAAAACATCTGTCTTGGAGTGGCGCCGACTTAGGTGTCCGCGGTCGAATCCGTTTTTCCACTGTGAGGATTTTGCTACACCTTGAGGCGGACGAGGGTGCGAAGTTAGGAGGGGCCGTTCACTGGGTGCCCACCTCCTCCACCACCGCCCGCCCCGCAATGCCCAGACGGCCGATGCCGCAGGCCAACCCAGTCTGCCTAAACGCCACAAATTCCATGCGAGCACGGTGGTCTTTGCCGACCGCAATCGGCTAAAACGCAGCTGAACGAAAAAACAATCCCCCAGAACGAAGGTTCTTTTATCAATAGTCCGCGCTGGCTTTAGAATAGAAAACGCAACGCGTTTTTTTATCGGAGGCTTCAAAAGTGCCGCAGCAAAATCAGGTGTCCCCGAGTTCACCCGATAGCCGGAAGAATCCAGCTACCCGTCAGCAGAACGATGAGACTTTCCGTCAACTGGTGGAAAGCGTTAAGGATTATGCCATCTTCATGCTCTCTCCAGAGGGAAGGGTCGTGAGCTGGAACCAGGGCGCGCACAGAATTAAGGGCTACAACGGGGACGAAATTATCGGCAAGCACTTTTCGTGCTTCTATCCCCAAGACGCGATCGAGAGCAAATGGCCCGACCGTGAACTCGAAATTGCAGAGAAAGAGGGGCGATATTCCGACGAAGGACTGCGGGTCAGAAAGGACGGCTCCACCTTTTGGGCTCACGTCGTCATCACCGCCCTCCGCGATAAAGAGGGTGCCTTGCTCGGATTCTCAAAGGTCACCCGCGACTTAACCGAGCGGCGGGATTTGGAAGAACGAAACCGTGCGCTCAATAGGGAGCTGCGAAGCCGCATCGTCCAACTCGTCGAAACCCAGCGCCAGGTGGAATTGCGAACTTTGGAATTGCAGAAACTTTCAGGCGAGTTGCTGCACGTGCAAGATGAAGAACGTCGCCGGCTCTCGCGCTCACTCCATGACGAATTCGGTCAGCTACTCGTGGCCCTCAAAATGGAGCTCGACGTACTAGACGATAAACGGTTGGCCACCGCCATCCAGATGAGCGACCAGGCGTTGTCCAAGGTGAGAAATCTGTCATACCTGCTCCATCCCCCTTTGCTCGACGAAACCGGCCTCATCCCGGCTCTGCTTTGGTATTTTGACGGTCTTAGAAAGCGGAGCGAACTACGAATCACATTTGAGTACAAGCCATCCATTTTCCCCGTCTAACCCGCGACCGCGAAACCGCGATTTTCCGTATTATTCAGGAGGCCCTGACGAACACCTACCGCCATTCCGGTAGCGACGACGCCCGAATCGATATCACTTTAGGGCAGGACCGAGTAACTATTCGAATCCGCGATTTTGGAAAAGGTATTAGCCCCATGGCATCCGTTGCAGGTGTCGGCATTAGCAGCATGAAGGAGAGAATGACTCAACTCCAGGGTGAGTTGAAGCTGTCAAGAGCCGAGCCGGGGACGCTCGTCGAAGCAAGTCTGCCCTTATATGACGGAGGTTATGTCGGCATCGGCGGGCTATGAGATCTTGTCATTGTCCTGGTGTCTTCGCCCTGAGCTAGTCTTTAGGCGACCGCATCAAAATCTATTCCTTGTTTGGCAGTTGCTCCTCAGAAACATATTCATAGGCTAGCTCGGGGGTCTCGCCCCCCACGGCCCCCCTTTTTATCCAAAGGTCATACGTTGAGTACGTGCAGAAGCTTGGACACGAGGCGCCGAGGATCTATTCGTAGGCTTGCAGGGCTTTTTTGCAACGAGTCGCCGGGGCGGGCGCCCCCAGTTTTCCTGTCACTGTTTCAAGTAGCGAAGCGCAACACTTCCTGATTTAAAACTCTTGGACTCGACCAGTTTTAATCGTAATTGTTCTTGCAGGTTAATACCTTCGAACAAGTGTCTTCCTTCTCCTAAAACCATCGGGTGAACCACAAAATGATATTCATCAATCAGACCAAGTTCTACAAGTTGTGAAGGGATACTTACGCCGCCGGTAAGAATATCTTTGCCTTGCTCTTGTTTTAATTTAAGTACTTCGTCGTGAAGGCCCGTACGAACAATTGTCGTTTTGTTCCCTTCAGTGCTGGCCAATGAATGTGAGAAAACAATAATTTTGTTGATGGCGTCAAATGCCTTGGCAAATTCGTAATCTGCTTTTGTCTGCTCGGCGGGGTTTTTCGCCACATCGGGCCAATAAGGAACCATCAATTGATAAGTTTTGCGTCCGTAGACGAATGTGTCAGCATTCCGCGTGAGCTGCGTAAAATACTCAAGCATTTCGTCATCGGGGTGAAATTTGGTATGGTCGCAGCTGCCATCTAAACTAATGTTGATTGCGTAGATTACATTTCTCATTTGATCGTCCGGACCCCTTCTCTCCATCCGCACTTATCAGCTGGCACTGGCGGGTGGCCGAGCCTTCCCCCTGGTTTTCGCCGACCTAATAACCGAACGAGGGTGCCCCATCCTTGCGCTTTTTGCAAGGGTGGGCCTGCGATGCCGCTGCTGGCATAATGCTTGATGATCCGCAGGTTGCATCGCTCTACCGAACTGGCGACCTGCACTTTATCACATGCTCGTGCATCCGCAGGATGCTTCTGCTTCGCTTCGCTCGAGCCCCCGATCGTTTCCTTTCGGTTCTCGAACAGACCCCATGTAAGGTTTGCCCAGCCCTGTCATATTTGTGGCTGGCATGGAGGCGGCGAGTTGCTTCTTTCAGACACTTCCGCTACAGTTCGCGGGCAGCATCAAGTACAAATCTTGTTCACCCCAAATCTGAGGAGAGAAAATGTTGAATCATGAATGTAAGTGGTCGGCAAGCGTGTTGTCAGCGATATTGGTCATGGCGATGGCGACTCCTGCAGTACTGGCCAAGAGCGCGGATTCGAAGAGTGTTGAGGATTCCATTACGAAGATGGAGAAGGAGTCAGCAAAGGCCGCTGTGGCAGGCCAAACTGGGGAGTGGATGAAAGCGCACCAGGCCTCAGACTACACGATGGGCACCAGTTGGGGAGCTTGGGAGAGCAACTCGGAGTTGCAAAAGCAGGCCGGCAACCCCGCAAAAAACAAGACAAGCAAGCGGGATATTAGCGACATCAAGGTGAGCGTGTACGGCGATCATACGGCGATTGCGCGGTACAAGAATTCTTACGACATGACGGTCGAAGGTGAACATCGCACACGCACCGTCCTGACGACGGATACGTGGGTCAACGAGAAAGGCGCATGGAAGTTGGTTGCGTCGCACAGTTCGCAGGCGGACCAGAAAATCGGCGACTGACGTTCGGTAGTTCAAAAGCCGCTGAGCGATTCAGCGGCTTTTTTTTGCGAGCAACTCTATTGGAACTACTCACGCAAGCCTCTTGCATGGTAGCGGCCCTCGGTTCGCTGGCGAAAAATCGCCATTACACTAACCACGGGCCGCGATTCCGCAACTATTGAAATCGGCCGGGTGGCCCAGCCTTCCGGCTGCGTTTCGTCAATTCCCATAACCGAACGAGGGTGCCCCATCCTTGCGCTTTTGCAAGGGTGGGTCTACGATGCCGCTGCCAGCATAATGCTTGATGACCCGCAGGCTCACCGCTTCTACGGAACTGGCGGTCTGCACTTTATCACAAAGCGGGTGGCCCAGCCCTCCGGCTGCGTTTCGCCGATTCCCATAACCGAACGAGGGTGCCCCATCCTTGCGCTTTTTGCAAGGGTGGGACTACGATGCCGCTGCTAGCATAATGCTTGATGACCCGCAGGCTGCATCGCTTCTACGGAACTGGCGATCTGCACTTTATCACATGCTCGTGCTACCGCAGGATGCCTCTGCTGCGCTTCGCTCGAGCCCGCGATCGTTTCCTTTCCGTTCTCGAACAGACCCGGAAGCGCTATCGCTTCGTTGTCGTGGGATACGTCATCATGCCCGAACATATCCATCTTCTGATGAGCGAGTGATGAGCGAGCCCGAAGTGGGCACGCCGTCAACCGTGATGCAAGTCGTGAAGCAGCGCACCGCTCGCGCATTGTTGCCGAAGAAAAAGAGACGGGCCGCGCGGCAGGCTGAACTGTTTGAAACGTTTGAGCCCAAATCTTTCTGGCAAACACGCTTTTACGATTTCACTGTGCGGACGGAAATGTGCGGACGGAAAAGAAAAGATTAGAAAAGCTTCGCTATATGCACCACAATCCGATGAAACGCGGAATGGTATCGCAAGCGGAGAACTGGCGCTGGAGCAGTTACCGCTTTTATTTCCTGGATGAAGTCGGACTTATAGAAGTAAATCAGGGCTGGGAAAAAATTTCGTTTCGTGACGGCGTGGCATAAATCAAAATCTCTTGGCGCGATCACTGTGTCTTCCCAACCCTTCGCAAAGTGCGCGAAGGATGGGGCACCCAGAGTTACGATATTTCAAAAGAAAACAAAGCCGGGCCACCCCCCCGACACAGCAAGTGTTCTCGACCATCTCAGTCTTGCTTAACTCTGAACCTGAATGCGGAGTCGCGGTCGGAGTGGAACGAGCACATTTGCATAGGCTCTCACGACACGGTTATAGAGATCAGCGATTCTCGGCACGCGAAGGCTGATGACGAAGGCATAAGGGATCGGTTGGGGGGCATCGGCGGCCATCCCGGCCTCCCTGTGATGGTAGTAAATGTCAAAACAGGGATTGTTGAGGCTCGTATCTCTAAACGTCCTCGTGTGCCGCAAGCATGGTTCCCACTTATGACCGTCGTCGCGCAGCACGAACTCGGCGGCACCATACATGTTGGAGGACGAGAAAAACGACTTCGATTGCGGATGAGTAGAGCGGCGACCGTCTTCGTACTCAGTGAACCTTGTCGAATCAGGTCGGAACGCGACTTCGAGCCCACTGCGCGTATAGGCTCCCGGATACTCTGGATCTACTTCCGGAGCGATCACCAAACTCGCTGAGAGTTGAACATTGCCGAGCAAAGGTTCGCGGGGCACAGGGACTCGCGCTCGCAAGTGTTCTCCTACCGGAAGGATTCCTTGGTAGACAACCAGTGCTTCGTCATCCTCGCAAGTGATGAGCCTCACTGCGTCAGATTCAAATCGTCCCCAACCGATCTCGGGTCTTCCATGCTCGGCTGGATCAGCTCGATGCACCATCAGCGCGCGAATCGTGAGAGGAGACAACTCAGTACCAAGCTGCGCCCGGACGCCGATGCTCGATCCAAGCGTAAACGGAGCTGCGAAGCTGGTTCCCTGAATGCCCTCTGTGACGAGACCGGGGCGGGCAGCAAGCACGATGAACGGTTCGCGATCAGATCCCCCAAACGCAATTCCGTCCGGCTTAACGATGCCGGGACTTCTGCCTGGACCGACGCAACTGTACCCTGCCCGTCGCCAACCCGTTGTTCCATTGCCATCGGAGGCTCCGACGCCGAGCACGTTGACCGCATCGGCGGGCGGTTGAACTCGGTTCAGCCCGCTCGCGGCATCGCGGTCGCCATCATTCCCAGCCGCAACTGTGACGACCGAGTTTCCTCCCGCGAACCGTTGATCGAGCGAGGCTGTCCACGCCGTCACTTCGTCGTCGGTAATCGGAATGTTCGGACCGATACTCAAATTAACATACTGATAACGGCCGGGATTCGTGTCGAGAAAAGTCGTGATCCGATCGAGAACATCCAGGTATTCGAGATCTACTCCGCTCCCAGTCGCATCGTCGAGCACGCGAACGTGATCAACTGGAGCAATCGGGCGTCGGAGAGTTCTATTGATTGGGCCGAAGAGTAGAGCCGCAGTCACAGCCAAGCCGTGGTCCTGAAGTTCAGGTACAGCAGGACCGATGCCCGCAGGCTCGATGTACGTCACCCACGGCGAGAGAGCTGTGACTGCAACGTTCGGCAATCCGCCATCGAAGACGAGGGCTCGAAACGAAGTGTCAAGCGGGCCATCCGTCGGCAACGTAACTGCGTTGTTGCGAACCGTCCGGGTTATTCCCGGACGCAAGGGGCGCAGAGTCGGGATTGGACGCGCAACACGGACGAACGAGAAGCGTGCCAACTGCTCAGCCAAAGCGAATTCTGTGCGAACAGGGACGAAGGTTAGGCCCTTCACGTTTCGAAGGCGATCAGCGATCGGCGCAGCTCCGTGTCTTCGAGCATATTCAATGAAGGCGTCAACGACTCCTTGGTCGCCCGCATTATGCAAGACCACTTCCAAAACGCCCTCGGTCCGGTCAGTGGGAACCATCCGGAGTTTTTCTCTTGCGGAAAATTCGGCAACATCTTCAACGTGCGACAAATGCTGCGCTCCTCGATGCGCTGGACCCCAGGTCGAAACGTCTCTAGCCCAACCTGCGAACCTTTCCCTAGAACCTGTGACGAAGATGTCTTCGGTCACCGCCGCTTCAGGATGCTTTTGAATACCCCAAGCTTCCGGCCGCACGGTCCTAGTCCGACTGCCGATAGCTCTGAGCCCGAGAGTGTTCAGCAGATCTGTGGGAAATTCGCTCTTTGAGAGGTAGCGCGGATGCATCGTCATGACGGCGACGACTCGTCCGCCTGGGGAAGCATCGTCTGGAAGTTGTCGAAGAGCACTGGCAACCGCGGCCATGCGAGTCGCGATCCGGGCGCGAGCGGCTTCGAAATTGTAGGGTGGATTCTTTTCGCCACCCCCGGACGGCACATCCACTCGTTGAGTGAGACGCTCTCCATGACCCAAGAGGAAGTTATTTTGTCTAGGCATCTAAGCAGCGCCTCCTTCCGCTCTGTGTTTACGAATCGTGTCCCGTGAAAGGCCCGTAACTTCCGAAACTTTTCGCTGGGAGTAGCCTCGTCGCTGGAGTTCCGCGGCGATGCCGACTTTCGTGGGTAGCGGGGCGTTTTGTGCGATTCTCCCCGCCAATTGCATCAGCGCATCTCCCAGTGGGGTTTCGCTCATTAGAGAGTCTCTTCGCGCGCGCGTGATGTGCTGCGACACGTCGGAGAAGGAAGCGCCGACGAGCAGTTGCGAAAGAACGTCGACGGCGCTCTGAAGGTCACTCTGGCCGGAGCCAATCAGAACCTCGATGTTCTTTGCTATCTCTGGTTGCGTAGGAAGGGGGAACTCGATGGTTTGATCGAAACGACGCCACACGGCGGGATCCAAGAGTTCGGGATGATTCGTTGCGGCGACGAGCAGACTGTTAGAAGGCCACTCGTCGATCGCTTGCACGAGAACCGTTACGAGCCGTTTTAGCTCTCCAATCTCTGCGCTGTCGTCGCGACGTTTTGCGACGGCGTCAAATTCATCGAGTAGCAGGAGCGCTGGAGATTTCGCTGCATAGTCCAGCACGACGCGAATGTTGTTTCCCGTGCGCCCGAGAAAGCTGCTCATCACTGCTGAGAGGTTCAGCGTCAAAAGCGGAAGCTGTAGTTCCCTGGACAGCCAGCGCGCAGCAAGAGTTTTCCCGACTCCCGGCGGTCCGGTGAATAACATCGATCGCGTTGGAAGAAGTCCAGCGGCCGCGAGCTGCTCGGATCGTTCGCGCTCACGGATCACGCTTGCGAGTTCGATCCCCACTCGCGAAGGCCAGATTGGTTCAACCGGAAGCGTTGTTTCCTCGTCCCGTCGAAGTAATTCCTGGCGGCTGTCGACGTCGACGGGGATCGTCTGTTCCTGGGATCCACGCACTACATTGGAATCGGCAAAGGCCAAGATTCGCTTCGCAGAATCACTGAGGTCGGGTCTTCGCCGCATGAGACCTCGGAGGGTGCGGCGCACAAGGGTAGCGACATCGGCGGCCCTCCCTTCCAGAGCCAACCGAGCCAAGTGGACGAAATCTGAGTCTATATCCGTCATATAGTCCACAGAGAAACATAATCAGAGCCATTACTTATCTCATAATTGGACTAGATCTGTCAACGTGGTCCGTTATTAGTCCACCTTCAAGAAAGCAGCATACCGTATGCTGTCCTGACGTCGTTATTCTGAGGTCGTTATTCTAGACATCCTGAAGATCACTTCCGGGAGGAATCCGGGGACAGACAGGACAAACCCTGTTTTTTGTGTTACTGACCAAATTGGGAACGGACACAAAATACGGGGACAGACCGAACGTTCCTGCTTGCGTGCTCTTTTGCAGGCCCCAGAAACCGGAAATGTCCCGCTTCAACCGCACTATTTTGCCAGGGCAATCCCACCTCACCCGTTTCGGGAAAGTGCTTCCTCACACTGGCACGATTACGATTGACTTCTCCCTCCGCCACTAGCTACCGTCGAACCGTACGCACAAAGTCAAGCGGAGCATATGCCATATCTCCACAGTCATCTCCTTTGTTATCTAGATTTTGCCCGCATCCCCTTTGGATCCAAAGATCTGAGTGATATTCCCGACGTAACCTCATGATTCCAAAAGATCAGGGGGGAGGGGGGTGGGGGGCCTGTCGACACCCGAATACAAATTTAACTTCATGGTTGGAGCCCGTGTCGGAGGCGATCCAAAACTTTGACCAGCGCATCGTCCAAGCTTTACCACCGCTGGCAGGCCTGTCTAGGTCAGGTACGTTTTATTGTTGCTAACGCGATGCTGCAGGGTTGCGGCCATCTCGTCCACTTGGGTCGCTGAAAGATGTACGGTTCCGTTCTCGAATACCGGACTGCGATTGGTTCCGACCACATCGCGCCGCACCTGGATTAGCAGAGCATGCACCGCGTTCGGATCATATTTTTGCGGCGTCATCCGTATCAGCTCCTGCAACGCAGATCCAATCGAGAACGGTTCTCGGTACGGACGCTCGCTGATCATCGCATCGAATGTGTCCGCGAGCGCAATGATCCGCACCGCTTTTGGCATCTCGTCGCCATGAAGCCCGTCCGGATAGCCTGACCCGTCCCCGCGTTCATGATGCCAACGTACGATCTCAGGAATTTGCGGCCAGGGGAATTGCACCTGACTCACAATTTGATGGCCGACGGTCGTGTGGTCCCGCATCTCGCGCGATTCTTGCGGATCGAGCTTCGATGCCTTTTCGAAAAGACGCTTGTCCACCGCCACCTTGCCGATATCGTGCAGATATCCCGCCGATCGCAGCGATGCGACATCCGAGGCCGACATGCCTAATGCCTCTCCAATCGCCTGAGCGTATTTGCCCACTCGCAACGAGTGGCCGTGGATATTGATGTGTTTCACGTCGATGGCAGTCGCGAATGCCTCAAGCGCGTTGTCGTAGAAGCCATGCAGCGAGGCCAGAAGCCTCAGATTTTCTGAGACGCGCTGCGCTAACGTTTGTCCGAGCGAATGATTCTGAATCGCAAGCGCCAGGTAATGGCTGAGCATTCCGAAAGCATCAAGCGCTTCCTCTTCATAGAGGGCGTCCCCATCGCGGCGGCCAAGCGCGATCAGTCCCACAAGTTTGCCCCGGACTTTAAGCGGACAAACACAGCGAAATAATTCCGGCGCCACATTGCCGTTCGAACTCAAGAAGAGGTCAGAGGTGGAACTGTTCAGCAAAACCGGTCCCGCAGCTGCCGTGAGAGTGTGAACGTGCCGCGGCAGCAAAGGGATTATCGAAGGGTCGGGCAAGAGCGCGAACCCCTGAGCGTCGACGGAGCTGAGAAGGGAAGGGCGTTCGCTAAAAGAAAATAAAACGGCTTCGCGCGCGCCGGAGGCTTCCATCACGGCGCTCACCATCAGTCGAGCGGTGTCGCGGAAGTCGCGGTCCGCAGTCAATTCAGGACCCAACTCCGCGAGCGCTTCGAAGGTTCGAAAAATTTTCTTGAGATTGGTTCCGTGCAATCTCTTGCGGAGGTGCGAGAACCAGAGCCCCTTCAGGCTAGCATCCCTTTTCTTTTCGATTGTTGGTTAGTTTGGTGCCGCGAAGTGCTTCGAAGAAAATGACTTAACAGAACATTCCGCACCTGCAAGTGATCTTGACAGTCATGCAGCCTTCGCTCATACTTCGGGCGAAATTACAGATGGCCCGTACATTCTCGGAGTAGGAATCTCGTGGGAACAGAGAGCTTCAGTGTCTAAATATTTTGCCGAACAATTTCGCCGCGACCGGCTCGACGAGAATCAGGTTGCTCAACTTCTTTCTCTGGCGAGTCTCTCCAGGCTGTCCTGCAATCTTCCCGGAGTCGAACAGCGAGGGGCGGACGAAAGCAAAGCACTAGCCGACTTACGAAAGACAGTTGCCGCGAGCGACGAGAGCCTGCAAGCGGTGCTATCGAAGATTGCCGACTGCGCATGCCGGCTTACGGGCGCAACCGGCGCCGCGATTGCGATGTGGAAAGATGGCAGGATGATTTGCCGCGCACGCAGCGGCGCGACGGCTCCTTCATTGGGCGCGCAACTAAGCGTGGAGAGCGGAATCTCAGGCGCATGCTTCAGCACCGGGCAAGTGCAAAACTGTGCCGACACAGAATGTGATCCGCACGTCGACGTCGAGGTATGCCGCCGTCTGGGATTGCGCTCGATCGTGGCTCTGCCGATCGAGGGATGGCGTAGCATCAACGGAATTCTCGAAGTCTTTTCCTGCGACCCTTTCGCCTTCACGGAACAACATCTTTCGTTGCTTCGACAGCTGGCGGGGCTGGCAGAAGCGGCGCGATCCGCGCGTCCACATGGCGCCACGCAACTTGCGCTTCGGAATTCCCTGGCCATCGAAGAGCGCCGGCTGGCTGGTCTTCTTCCTGCGTCCGACAGCCTTCTCGACTTACTAGGCGCTTTTTTCGGGACGCGATCTCGAGCTTTATTAGTGGCGGCAGGCGTGTTGGCAATGTGCATGATTGCCTTTTCGATGTGGCTTGGATGGCGTGGAGCGAAGATCGTCGAGCGGCGATCCGCAGCTCCGACCGCCTCGGTAGGCGGGCGGGAACCGGTCAAGCAGACCTCTGATACACCTGTTGCCGCTCCCCCGGTTGATGAAAATAAGCCGGTTTCGCAGAACAAAAGTAACGCCCAAGAATTCCGAACAGAAAAAAGCAATCAGGCTGGTAGCAGCGACCTTGTATGGACGCCGAACCCCGGCGGCGAGGCTTTGTTCATCTCGGACGGCAAACCATCCGCAGGGGTGCCGGTGAGGTTTGTGGCCAAGGTCGATCGGATTCAAAGCAAGAGTTCGAAGAAATCAATCGCGACGATTTCGCAGACGAGTCCTGCGGGCGCTTTGTCGCCTTCCCGATCACAATAGCCGGGGGCATCGCATCCTGATCGCTAAACTCCGACTGGAAAAGGTTTGTTGCTGGTTTCCGTTCCGACCGACAATCCTGCAAATCGCCCTTGCAGCAACGACATCAGCCCGGTGACCCAATAACCAAAAACAAAAAGACACAAGAAGGGAATCGTGAAATAGTTCTCGTTCTCGATCGCGTACCAGATCGCGAGTGCGAAATACGAACCGATCATCAGTTCGATCCACGGGACCCAGCCCAGACTCTTGCGGTACTTTTTTGCGCCCACTCTATCTTTTTTCGATTCGACGCGATATTTCGGAGTTCTGGCAAAAGCAGTCTGCTTGCCGGCGAGCGCCTCGAGCACGGCGCGCGTATTTGTCACCGTCAATCCGATTCCGAGCGCCATCAGCAACGGCAGGTACAGAAGCGACTTCCACCACGTCGTTGGGAACAATTCCTTTTGCGAGACAAGATAGAAACTGGAAATAGAGAATGTCGACGCCAGAAACAAGGGCAAATCGATGCAAATCATCTGAAACCACCCTTGATACGAGCGGATGATCATTGCCGGCATCAGCAAGACCGACAACACGATCATGAGCGGATAGCTGATATTGGCGGTAAGGTGGTAACAGGCTTCGACTTTTTGCTGCCGGGTTGAATCGCTGGCGAACACCTGGGGCAATATCTTTTTTGAAACTTGAATTAAGCCCTTCGCCCAGCGCGCCTGCTGGGTTTTGAACGCAGTCATTTCAACCGGCAGTTCCGCGGGACATTCAACATCTTGCAGGTAAAGGAATTTCCATCCCCGCAACTGGGCACGGTAGGACAAGTCTGTGTCTTCAGTCAAAGTGTCATGTTCCCAACCACCAGCGTCGTCGATCGCGCGGCGACGCCAGATGCCGGCCGTGCCGTTGAAGTTGAAATAACGTCCACTGCGGGCGCGGCCCGAATGCTCGAGAACAAAGTGGCCGTCGAGCAAGATTGCTTCAACTTGCGTTAACACTGAGTAGTTGCGGTTGATGTGCGTCCATCGCGTCTGCACCATACCAACAGCAGGGTTTGTAAAGTGGTGAATGCAGTTCATCAAAAAGTCGGGAGCCGGGACGAAATCCGCGTCGAAGATGGCTATGTACTCGCCCTTCGCAATTTTCAATCCTTCTGCCAGTGCTCCAGCCTTAAAGCCCTCGCGATTTCCACGATGCAGGTAGACGACCGGATTTCCGAGGGCAGCGTAACGATCGACTAAAAGCCGCGCGACTTCTATGGTTTCATCGGTGGAATCGTCCAGCAACTGGATGTCGAGTTTTTCTTTCGGATAGTCGAGACGGCAGACGGAATCAAGCAATCGCTCGACGACGTATTGCTCGTTATAAATTGGCAACTGCACCGTGATGCGCGGCAGTTTTGCCTGATCAAAATACGCATCAGGAGTGGTGGTCTTGTTCTTCTTATTTTTGTAGTACAGATAGACCAGCCAGTAGCGGTGCGCGCCGTAGCTCGCAAGGATTGTGAGAACAATGAAATATGGAATCAGTAAAGCGAGGTCGAAGGCATTGGCCTGATATAGCCCTTGAAACGTGCGGTCGAGAAAATGCTGGCGGAAATAGGGAACCAGGCCTTTAGCCGCAAATAGGAAGAAAGTGGCCATTGCAAAAGTTGAGAGTCAAGTGCATTCACTTA
The DNA here is from genome assembly GCA_025361625.1 of Acidobacteriaceae bacterium. Lineage (GTDB taxonomy): Bacteria > Acidobacteriota > Terriglobia > Terriglobales > Acidobacteriaceae > Acidiflorens. The sequence goes on along the minus strand of JANYKL010000003.1, from coordinate 16,589 downwards.
AATGTAGATAAGATCGCATCCGACCAAACATTGTACCGGAGCCTGACTACCGCCACTTCGCATCTACGGGGCTGAGGTGCAGGTTAATCTGCCGGCGCGAACTTTCCTCCACTTGCACGTTTGCACCATTCACCTCTTGCGACTTAAGAAAATCGGGGTCACGGTAGACACTTTCGTCAATATCTTGCCACGCGAAGACTGTGTACGTGCCGGGTGCGAGCGCGGAGAGTGTGAAGTGCCCGTGCTGATCGGTCAAGGTCGCGCTGAAGCGGTCCGGAAGTCCGCGGTATTTCTCCTCGGGCACGGCCACCACCCTCGTGTTTGCCGCCGGATGGTTTCCGTCCGAGTCGCTTTCTTTCTCGCTGACCGCCCCTTCAATCGACCCGCCGTTATAGCTCACCAGCAACTCGAGCGAGGCGGGGCCGCTTGCGGTGAATCCGGTTGCAATGTCGGAGCTGCCGATCATCGCTGATTTCAGGAAATAGCCGCTGGCGTGATCGCCTCCAAAAAGTTGCACCTTATATTCGCCGGGAGTGACGCCTGTCCATTCGAAATTTCCTCGCGGGTCGACAGCTGCATTTGTTCCGAAGACGTCTTGCTCCTGAAATAAAGATGAATTCTCGGAAGCTTTCGCCGGTAGTAGATTGACAGCAAATAGACTGACAGCAAATCCTGAGACGTTGGCGTCCGCTTTGCCTTCGACGCGAAGATGTCCTGACAAAGTAAACGCTGGGGATGGAGTGAGCCTTACTCCGTCGATGTCTCCGGCAATCACCGACACGTCTTCTCGAGCAGTCAGCGGACGTGATTCCGATCCCAGGGTTGCAATAACCGAGTACGACCCTGGCGCGACCCCTCGCACTTCGAACCGACCATCGCGGCTGACGTCGGGCGCCGCGTGGATGGAGTCTGTAGATTTCGATCGTACTTCTACCGTGGACTTGTCGTTCACTGATAGACCCGTGACAAGCCCGCGAATACGAAAAGTTCGCGACGGAGTTAAGGTCAGATTTACGGGCATCTCGTCGCCGGCTTTTAAAGAGATCACGGAGGCTTGCGTTGCGTTGAACGTGCCTGGGTAATACGTTGGCAAATATCTCATCTCTGACCGAGCAGCATCCGTTGAATCGCTCGACAGGGCAGGTTGAATGGGCTTTTCGTAATCGCGAAAGTCCGGAGGCGGCGCCGCGAGGATGACATATTTTCCGGCCGCCAGGGCGGCAAGACGATATTCTCCGAGATCGTTCGTGGCCGCGCTACCTGCACTCTCGGGCTTCATCTTTCCTGGCCGTTCGCGCAGCGCGACGATGTGCACCTCGGCCATTGGGTCACCATCTTCATCCGTGACGCGCCCACTGATTACGGCTGTGGGTTGCATCCGCAAGACGAAGCTTTCGACGGATTCCCCAGGTCGAATGCTAAGCACAGTGACTTCAGATTTGCTTCCGTGTTCATTCACTGCGACATAGCCGCTACGCTCGAGAAAAATCCGATAGCGGCCCGGTCTGACATCCTCGACCCGAAAATGTCCTTCGGCGTCGGTGGAGGCCGTATAACTGCCGCCAGCTTTCAGATCTTCGGCAATGATTTGCAGCACTACTTTTTTGATCGGCTCACTGCCCGGTTCTTTCACAACCGCCCCGGCAATCGAAGAAGTTGAAGCATTTCTGTTTGGGCCAGCAGTCTGCGCGGAGAAAAAAAGAGGTACGCCGAGGATGAAAATTAAGACAAGGAAAGGACGGAGCATGAAAGCCCAGTTTAATTGAGGAAAAATTGCCGATAGAGCGTGTCGCGCTGCGCCGGACGGAAACCCGCATCCCGTATGATGCGGCGCAATTCCTCTTCGGTTGTGCAATTCGTGACTCCGGCCGCGCGGACGACGTTTTCTTCGAGCATCACCGAGCCAACGTCATTGCCCCCAAAACGCAGGCCCATCTGGCAGACTTTCAAGCCTTGCGTCACCCAACTCGATTGGACGTTGAGAAAGTTAGAGAGATAGAGGCGTGAGATCGCCAGCACTTTCAAGTATTCAACCGCCGTCGCCTCATCCCACTTACGGCCGCCGAGAGCGGTGTGCTGAGGTTGAAAGCTCCAGGGGATGAAGGCAGTGAAGCCGCCCGTCTCTTCCTGAAGATCATAGAGGGCTTGAAAATGGTTGACGCGATGTTTGACGGATTCGCCCACGCCAAACATCATTGTCGCAGTGGTGCGCATGCCGAGCTGGTGCGCGGTGCGATGGACTTCAAGCCAGTCCGCAGTGAGGCACTTGAGGCGCGCGATCTTGTAGCGAACTTCGTCGTCGAGAATTTCGGCTCCGCCGCCGGGAATTGAATCGAGCCCGGCATCGCGTAATCGCGCGATCGTCTCGCGGAGGCTGAGGGCGCTGTACTCTGCAATAGCTAAAATTTCAGACGCGGAGTAGCAATGCAGATGAATTTTTGGGAAGCGCTTCTTGATGCCGCTCAACATCTTTTCATGCCATTCGATCTTCAGATCGGGATGCAGGCCTCCCTGCATCAAAACTCCGGTTCCCCCTAGTTCGACAGTCTCGCGAATTTTCTCGTAGATGGTTTCGAGGTCAAGAATGTATCCCTCTTTAGCGGCGGGGCCTTTGAGCGGACGGTAGAAAGCGCAGAAAGTGCAATATTCCGTGCAGAAATTTGTGTAGTTGATGTTGCGGTCGATGATGTACGTCACCGTACCTTCGGGATGCTTCTGGCGGCGTACTGCGTCCGCTTCCATCCCAATTCCGATGAGGTCATCGGAATTGAACATCTCCAGCGCTTGCGGCTTAGATAAGGACATCGGTGCTCCGTCGCTTTGTTTCGCGTCAAATTATTTTATCCGCAGAACGCGGTTGGCGCGAATCGAAAAAAGGGATCGTAGCGTGCGGGGCTTTGTCGGCGCGTCAGGCCGGCTGTCGACGGACTGGTCCGGGTTCTGGAGCGGTTGATCCTTCGGCTTTCTGCCGACGCTTGTATTCGAACACGCCATAAAGTCCGGTGATGACCGATAGTGCGACAAGGGTAATAAGCACTGGCCAGTAGTACTTCCCGAAAAATTTTAAAATACTAGATCCGTAGTGAGCTCCAAGATACCCAAGGATGGCATAGCGGATTCCGCGGCCCAAAGTCAGAGCCCCGATGAATTTTTTGGTCGGGTACTGCATGGCTCCGGCGACAATCAGGATCGGAACGATAGGAAATGGTGGCGGAAGAATGGCTGGGATGGCGACAGAGGCGAATCCCCAGCGTTCAAAAATGGCATAAAAACGCTTGGCTTTTTTCTGCGAAAACTTTTTGTTGACTGCTTCCTTGCCGCCTTTGCGCGCCATCCGGTAGGTGAGGTATCCACCAATCACCGCGCCCACGGTGGCCATTGCTGAGTAATAAAACCAGGGTTGCCGGTGATGCGCGGCAAGCACAACGGTTGCCACATCGTTGCTGCCGGGCAGAGGAATAAGAGAATTGTCAGCGAGGCCGACGAGAACTAAGCCAAGTCCCCCTAAGCTGATCAGCCAGTGCATGGCTCCGTTCTTCGAAGCGAGCATGAGGATGGCTGAGAAATGCATTCTCAGCATTAGAGTAGGTTTTCCAGCTGCAAGTTGCAATAGGATTGAGAAATCACGTGAGGGGTTGTCACTATGCCATTGGACTACAGAAACTCCAGCTCCGGGGCCCTCGGAAGAGCGCCAATTTCTGCGGCGTATCGATAGAACAGATCCAGCCCCTCGAGGCAGGGCGAGTCTAAGTAATAGTGGATGTTGCAGGTGAGATAAGTTCGCACATCGTTAATGGGGATAGCGAGCCGATCAGCCCAATCTTCCGCGATCAGTTCCAGGTTCTTCGGTAATAGCCCGCGGTGGCGCGAACCCTTAAAAGTGTTTGTAATGGTGACGCGATCTCGTCCCGACAAAGCCTGCCTGCGGATCGCCCAAAACGCAAAGACTACTGGCTTGCCCGTACAAACGTTCCACTCTTCAGCCAGATCAAGAGTGAAATAGCGGGACCTGTCGACTTGAAGAGCGGGGTCGCCTATGAGAAGCGCGGCATCACAGTTCGCCAACATAACGTCGAGATTCGGAGCCATTGGCTTATAGTCGCGCGCTCCTCCCAACCACTTTGCGAAGAGAATTTTTGTTAGCGCCGCGGAAGTCATGGACGACGTGTCGAGCGCGACGCTGCGCATCCGCGCCAGATGCTGCTCCTTAGAAACGTTGCTATCAGGTGGGCGGCTGACTAGCAGGATTGAGCGCACTGCGCGCCGCGCCGCGATGGCCACGTCGGGAACGATGAGGAGATCTGAAATTGTGGCATAGGACGCGGCGGGGACGATACCTATGTCGGCTGTGCCCGAGCGCAAAGCCTCAGCGCACTCTGCAGGCAGCATGTAGGAGATTTCGAAGTCGGAAGAGGGTGGGGAGCGGTCGAAGTCCCAAAGAAGAGGAGCCGTATTCAAATAAGAAATGGCAGCAATCTTCAGACGGCTCATCTATTTACAGATTCTACCAAAGGCTCGGTGAGCGTCGTCCTTGACAGGGTTTCGCACGAAGTCTAGAGTCGCCGTCGATGCTCACCAAACACGAAATCGAGACCGAACCCCCTGCGCCGATCTCCTTGGCCGCACCCTCGAAAGCCGCTTCATATTGGCTTGCGCTGTCGCTCACGGAGGGGTTGGGCGTCACTCGCATCCGCAAGTTGATTGAGCATTTCGGCAGCCCGGAGAACGTCTTTCGGGCGACACTCACCGAACTCGAGGCCACGGGAATGCGAGCGGTTTCTGCGCAATCGCTTGCCACCGGAAAATCCATGGAACTGGCGCATCAGGAATTGGAAAGAGCACGCGAAGCGCGCGCCAGAATTATTTGCTTGAGTGATCCGGAATATCCAGCGCGGCTCAAACAAATCTATGACCCGCCCGCTATTTTGTTCGTGAAAGGCAGCGTCGACGTGCTCTCGCAGGCGGGCATCGCGATGGTCGGGACCCGTCACCCAACCCTCTACGGGAGCGGCATGGCGGAACGCTTGGCGACCGATCTTGCCGCACGCGGGCTGGTTATCTTCAGTGGGTTGGCGCGCGGCATCGATACGTTATCCCATCGCGGAGCGGTGGCGGCCAAAGGTAAGACGGTCGCGGTATTGGGCACTGGCATCGACGTGATGTATCCGAAAGAGAATACTCGTCTCACCGAGCAAATGCTCGCCCTTGGAGGAGCGCTCATCAGCGAGTTTCCGGTGGGTACGTCGCCGGCTCCGCAGAACTTTCCCATCCGCAACCGCATCATCAGTGGCATTTCTTCGGGCGTTCTAGTCGTTGAAGCCGCGGAATACAGTGGCACGCGAATTACATCGCGATGCGCGCTTGAGCAAAACCGAGATGTCTATGCGGTTCCCGGCAATGTGACCAACAAAGGCTCGTGGGGCCCAAACACTTTGATCAAGCAGGGAGCGAAGCTGGTGGCCACCTGGGAGGACGTCTGGGAAGAGCTCCCAACCGACGTGCAGCTTGAGCTTGGCTCTTGGCAGGTTGAATCCTCCGAGCCTGAGACCGCATCTCTATTCCCGGATGAAGTACGGTCGCCCCACGAGAGCAAGATCCTCAGGTTGCTGAAAGCCGATGAATCCACCCACATCGATGAACTGGTGGAAGCGCTGGAGAATGAAATGTCATCCTCAGAGATCTTCGCGGCGCTCTTTGAGCTGGAACTAAGCGGGAAAATACGGCAGCTGCCAGGTAAGAATTTTGTGAAGGGCTTTTGAGCGCGCTCTTAGCTATCAGCTCCATTGAGTGGCGGAGCTTTGCCGACTCGATGCAGAAAGTGAGAGCTTGAACCGAAACCTGGCAGGTGAAAACCGCTAAAGGCTGATCCGCCCAGTTGTTGCAATCCGCTAGTTCGTGCTAGCTTCAATTCCAATCACACAAATCAGAGGAAACATTGTCCAGAGAGCTTGTCATTGTCGAATCGCCGGCCAAGGCGAAAACTATCCAGAAGTATCTGGGGAAGGATTTCACGGTCGATGCCTCCTATGGCCACGTGAAAGATTTGCCCAAGAGCAGCCTGGGAGTCGATCTCGAGAACGACTTCGAGACGGAGTACATCGTTATTCCCGGCAAAGAGAAGGTGCTCGCAAGGCTGAAGAAGCTCGCGCTATCTGCTGATCACATTTATCTCGCGCCTGATCCGGACCGCGAAGGCGAAGCCATTGCCGCACATCTTGCCGATGAGCTTGGAGAAGACTCTACCAAGAAAAAGAAGGGCAAGAAGATAAAGAAGACAGACGATATTGGGGATGGCGCCCGCATTCGCCGCGTTACTTTTAATGAAATTACCCAGCGTGCTGTGAAGGCGGCATTTGATCATCCGCGGGATATTGATCGGAATCTTGTCGACGCGCAGCAGACCAGGCGTGTACTCGACCGCCTGGTGGGATATCAGGTCTCTCCTCTTTTATGGGATAAGGTTCGCCGTGGTCTTTCTGCCGGGCGTGTGCAGACTGTCGCACTGCGGCTGATTGTCGATCGCGAACGCGAAATTAAAGCCTTTAATAAAAAAGAATATTGGACGATCGACGCAAATCTGGCAGCTTCGAAGCCTCCGGCGTTTGACGCGCGGTTCCTGGGTAAGGGCGAAGAGAAAATTGAGGTCACAAACGGCGAACAGGCTGAGCAGATTCGCCTCTCGCTTGAAAACGCTGACTGGGTGGTTCGTTCGGCGGAGAAGAAAGAACGCCGCCGCAATGCGACGCCTCCATTCACAACCAGCAAACTGCAGCAGGATTCCTCGCGCAAATTGCGCTTCAGCGTCAAGCGCACCATGATGATCGCGCAGCGCCTTTATGAAGGTATCGAGCTTGGTGACGAAGGGTTAGTCGGCCTCATTACTTACATGCGAACCGACTCCACGCGGGTCGCCCCCGAGGCGCTCACCGAAGTTCGCGAGTACATCTCGGAATCATATGGTGCGCCTTATCTGCCCGATTCCCCGAACACTTATAAGGAGAAGAAGGAAGCACAGGCGGCCCACGAAGCTATCCGTCCCACGTCGCCGGGGCGGCATCCCGATCAGATGAAGCAATATTTACAGGAGGATGAATTTAAAGTTTACAAGCTTATCTGGCAGCGATTCATTGCTTCGCAGATGACTCCGGCTGTATTCGATCAGACTTCGGTCGACATCGACGCGAAGGTGGGCAGCGACGTATTCTGGTTCCGCGTCACCGGATCGGTGATGAAGTTTGACGGCTTCCTCAAGGTTTACGAGGAGTCGAAAGAGAACAAAGACGAGGAAGACGAAGAGCTGAAGCACAAGCTTCCGCCGCTTGAGGCTGGGGAGAAATTAACCCTCAAGTCCTTGCTTCCAGAGCAGCATTTCACCGAACCGCCTCCACGGTTCAACGAAGCTTCGCTAGTGAAAGAGCTTGAAGAGCGCGGCATTGGACGGCCGTCAACGTACGCCACCATTCTGAGCACGATTCAGGAGAGACAGTACGCGCAAAAGATTGGCGGCAAGTTCGTACCGACCGAAATTGGCCTGGTTGTAACCGATCTGCTGGTTGAAAACTTTAAAGACATTTTCGATTTCCAGTACACCGCACGTCTTGAAGAAGACCTCGACGAAATTGAAGAGGGCAAGCAGACGGGCAACGGTGCGCTGACCGACTTCTATAAGAAATTCTCTAAAGACCTCCGATACGCGGAGAAGCACATGGAGAACATCAAGCGTATGGAGAAGCCCACGGACGAGAAGTGCGAACTGTGCGCCTCGCCTCTCGTGATCAAGTGGGGAAAGCATGGCTCGTTTTACGCATGCAGCACCTACGATAAGGAGAATCCGGATACCTGTAAGTTCACGAAAGAGAACCCCATTAATCTGCCTGATCTCGACACCGCAGATGTCCAGGAGACCGCGCAGGAAGAATATTGCGAAAACTGCGGGCGGGTGATGGTGCTGAAGCGTGGGCGCTTTGGTCAGTTCATGGCTTGTACTGGTTATCCGGATTGCAAGACGACGCGTCGGCTTGATCAGGGAAAGAAAATTCCAGACATTCCACTCGATGAAACTTGCCCGCTGTGCAAACGCAATTTAATTCTTCGGCATGGCAGATTCGGCGAGTTTACGTCGTGCAGCGGCTACCCCGAATGTAAGTACGTGAAGCAAAATTTCATCGGCGTGAAATGCCCGGATTGCAAAGATGGAGAGTTGGTTGAAAAGCGAGCGCGCAAGGGGAATACGTTCTATGGATGCTCCAATTATCCAAAGTGCAAATTCACTTCGGCGGCCAAGCCCATTGCAGACAAATGCCCAACCTGCGGACACGAGTATCTTGTAGAACGCATTCGCAAAGACGGCGTCGTCATCGCTTGTCCGAATAAAGAATGCGATTACGAGCGCCCCTTCGAAGGCTCAGAACCGTCGGCCGCCGAAGTCGCGAAGGCTTGATAGATTGAGATTCCTGCGGAATGCTTAAAGTCATACTTTAAAGTCACACTTTAACGAGGGAAAAAATGGCAAAGAGAGCGACTTCTGAAGACGCAGCCCTGATTCTGAAATTATATGAGCTTCGGCGCGAGCCAGAAATGCGGAAGGCAAGAAACTGGTTTGTCTCTGAATTTTGGCCGGAAAGTGCGGACGATTTCCTGAAGGTAGCGAACGCGCCTTTAACTCAACAGAACGCGTGGATGCGCCAGGTGGCCAGTTACTGGGATATGGCTGCCGCTTTTGTGGTGCAAGGCGCCTTAAGTGAAGAACTATTCGTCCAGCCCGGTTGCAGCGGCGAGATGTTCTTTATCTTTGCGAAGATAAATCCCTTCTTGAAAGAATTGCGTCAGAAAATGGGTAACCCGACCGCGTGGTCAAACATAGAGACGGTCGCTACCGGCTCGAAGGCGGCGCGCAAGCGTTTGGATCTCGTCCTGGCCAACCTAGCCAAGCGCCGCGAGACCTCCGCGAAAACGGCCAAGAAGAACTAGGAGCGGGGCAAATCTTCAACGGCGAATGAATCTCAGCCTCCGCGGCATCTGCTATCCTGAGTGAGTTGTGCGGATGCTGTGGTGGTTCCTCATACTTGGAGTAAGCGCGGCGGTTGTGTTGTCGGTGGCGATGATTCTGTTGATGCGGGTTCGCCGGCAAATGGAACACGCTGATCCGAAAAGAGTCGAGATCGAGGTGCTAAACAGCGCCGACCCTTCACGGCCACCTGAAGCGTGATTCCGCCGGCAGCGACTTCCGGAAGCTCATAAAGTTTGGCAGAGAAAGCGTATAGGAGAGGATATGGCACGAGTTGCAACTGAAGTTCTGGGCCAACAGTCGCCTCGAAGCGCGAGTCGGGAGTGGGCGAAAGAGGGTGCGATTGTAGTCGGCGCAAGCCTCTTCGTTGCGCTCTGTGCGCACGTTTCCGTGCCGTTGCCGTTTACTCCGATTCCGCTTACACTGTCGAACTTCGCTGTGCTCGCGGTTGGTTTGCTTCTCGGTTCGCGCCGCGGGTTCGCTGCACTCGCTCTTTATCTTATGGAAGGCGCGCTTGGCTTGCCCGTTTTCAGCGCTTCTCCGCTTGGCGGCGGCGTCGCCCAGATTTTTGGCCCGACGGGTGGGTTTTTAATGGCTTATCCAATAGTCGCCTTTATTGCTGGCTGGGCCTACGAGCGTGCCTTGCAGAAAAGCGAGCGCATCTTCGGTTGGGCTGCCCTGTCTTCGATTGTGGCTGAAGTTTTTCTCTTTGCCTGCGGGCTCAGTTGGCTTACCGTGCTCACACATTCGATGTCGCTCGCAATCCGCTACGGGCTGTATTGGTTTGTCTTCGCGGAAGTGATCAAGGTATTCATTGCATCGGGCCTTGCCGCCCAATGGCATTTGCGGCGTTGAGCGCACGGTGAAACGACTAATTACCGGGACGTTGGCTCAATTATTTATTCCTGCCTATCGGAATCTTAGCTCGGTGTTTGGTACCGCACTGTAGCAATTTCAGAGTCGAATCGAATGCCATCGCAAATTTGTTCGCATTCCTCATATCAGCACATCGCTTCATCGACGCTGGCTCAATTCCAGCATGATCTCGCCCGTTAAAAGGTTGGGCAGAACAGGATTTTATTCTTATGAGTACCGTATCCGCTCCCGTCCGCGAAATTACCGTGGCGCACAGCCCCGACTCCGACGACGCTTTCATGTTTTATGGCCTTGCCACGAACAAAGTTCGCGTGCCCGGTCTAAAGTTCAGCCACACGCTTTGTGATATCGAGACCCTCAACCGCCAGGCACAGGAGGGAGTCTACGACGTAACGGCGATTTCTTTCCACGCGTACCCGTACATTCAGGATCATTACGCCCTTATGCCGTGCGGGGGCAGCGTAGGGGACGGCTATGGTCCAATGCTCGTGTCGACGCGTTCTTTCACGCTCGACAGCATCAAGCGCCAGAAGATCGCAGTGCCTGGAAAACTGACGACCGCGTATCTCGCGCTCGAACTTTTTGCGCCGGGAATCGATGTTGAAGTTGTTCCGTTCGATCAGATCATCCCGCAGATTCTTGAAGGTAAGTATCAGGCGGGGCTCATCATCCACGAAGGCCAGCTCACCTACGACAAGTCAGGATTGCAGCGCGTTCTCGATCTCGGCAAATGGTGGCAGAAGGCGACCGGTTTGCCGCTTCCGTTAGGGGGCAACGCTATCCGCCGCACTCTAGGGCCCGAGACCATAGCCAATGTGAACCAGGCGCTGCGCGAAAGTATTCAATACGCGATCGATCATCGCGAAGAGGCGCTAGCCTACGCCATGCAGTTCGCCCGCGATCTGGATCCGCAACAAGCCGACAAATTCATCGGCATGTACGTCAACGAGCGCACGCTCGATTACGGCGATGACGGCAGGGAAGCTGTGAGCCGCTTGCTCGACATGGGGTACAAAGCGGGGATTATTAAGCAGGCACCGCGGGTGGATTGGGTTTAGCTTTTCTCGCTTTAGCTGGATCGTCTACAGGCCCTGACTTTTCGCTATAGATTTTTAACGCTGAGGGGGGCTGGCCTAAAGCGAAGGAGTTTCCAATCTTCCGTAGGGCCTATCTAACTTTTGGTTCGAACGTAAACACAGGATCAATATCCACCGGGACGTCCGTTGCTACTTTCAACGACGTTTTCAATTCCTCCGGCATCGCATCATATTTCTTAAACCAATTTTCGGCGCGCGCGCGGTCGCCCGTAGCTTCGATCTCTAGCAATTCTTTGGTGAGGTCGGCCAGCGCCCCGGCAATTTTCTTATAGTCAATCTCGTAACGTCCGTTAGCATTGCGGCGGATTGCGCCGCGTTCGGAGAGATAGTTGAACTCCATCATCTCGGCTCGCCCATGAGCCTCAGCGGTTCCGAAGCGAACGGTGCGGAAAATTCCTCCGACGTACGACGCATAATATTCCTGGAGTTTTTCTTTCGGAAGAGCGTCGTGATCGACCAGCCATTTCAGGGCGAACATTCCTGTTACATCCGCTTTCGCTTCTTCCAGTCCCGAAAATGTTGGGCCGATGGCTTCGCGAATATCGACCTTGCCTGCCTGCGTTCTTGCATACGCCGGGCCTAGTCCGTGGCAAATCTCGTGCATGATCGTGCTTTGCAAATATCCATCGCCTGAAACTTTTGCGGCCTGGCTTGGCTCCAGCAGCCTTCGTGCTACGGGGAGGATCACGTAGTCCACGCGAGCGTCCATGAAATTCCTGAAAAAAAGTTTCTTGCTGCCCTTCTGCTCGTGTACCCGCGGATCGTTCGGCAGATTGTCGGCTACCGCCTGATAGCCGTGGGTGAGGTCCCCCGCGCGAAAGGGAGTGTCCATCACTTCCATCGGTGTTTGGAGGCCGCGCTTCGACGGCCGATCTTCGGCCGCCAGCGGCAGTGCATCCTGAATGTCGGGTACGAATTGTTGGAAAAGCTCGAGCTTCTTGCTTTCGCGCTCGTTGCGTACCATCACTGCGGCGCCGTAGGAGCCTTTCACACCGAGCAAGCCATCAAGATAGGTTTCGTAAGGAGCAAAAACTATATCGATCTTCGGATTCTTCAAATCGAGCCACGCTAAGTCGCTGGCGAAATAGTCGTCACTCAGGAGTGCGTCGGCGCGCAAGCGAAGAAATTTTGCGAAGTTGACATCGGAAGTGAGTTCTGCCGCGGCTCGCAAGGCTTTCGCGGCAGGTTCGAGGTAAGCGCGAAAAGCAACGTGATAAGGAACTGCTTCAAGATCGTCTTGGTGCTTGCGGACGATGGTGAACTGGTTGTAAATCGGCGCCTTCTGCTCGGGATGGGCTTTCACATACTGCTCAACCTCGTCGCGTGTCAGATTCGGTGGATAGAATCCCCTGCCCGGAGACATAGGGTCGCTGCCGACAAAAGGACTGTTCTGGTCTAAAAGATCGAAGCGCGAAGCGTTGATCCACAGGTAGCGGCGCAATTGAATATCGCGGGGATTAGGGCTGGTGGCTAAGGATTGGTAGAGGGCCAAGACTTCCGGGTCGCTCTGCCGCCAGTAAATGCTCTCCAGATATCCGCAAGCCTCAACCAGTTTGTGAACGAGTTGAATGTCGCGCGGACTCAGGCTAGCCGTTCGGAAAAGCATGTGCACGCGACGGAATTTTGCGACGCGCTCCTGCAGATTGGGAACAACTTTCAGATTTGCCGCTGAGCCGCCTTTGGCCGCGGTACCTGTCATGAAGTGTTTTTTTGGCGGCGCAGATGCTACGGCAGCGGCGACCAGGAACAGAGAAAGAGTCGCGGCCTTCAATGGAATTCGACGGAACAACGCTAGTCGGGTAGAGAGATTTTCTGTATCTCGGAAGAGGACCTTCATTTGTAGAACAAGTCTATCAAAGCCCGGGTGTCGCCCTCCGTAGCCGTTATCATGAATCTATGCCTCCCTCTGAAAGTGATCAGACTTTGCTCATCGACGCCGATGATACGCTCTGGGAAAATAATATTTACTTTGAACGCGCGATCGCGAAGTTCATCACTTTTCTCGATCACAAGGAGCATACGCCGGAGGGAGTTCGACAGATTCTGAATCAAGTAGAGCGGGAGTCGATCGTCTCCCACGGCTATGGCCTGCATAGTTTCTTGCAGTCGCTGGTCTCAACTTTTCAGCGGCTCTCGGTGGATCCGGCAACCCCAGAGTTGCAAGAGCGCATTCACAGCTTCGCCAGTCATATCGCGGAACATCCCATCGAAATTCTGCCCGGAGTGGTGGAGACGTTGAAATATCTTTCAACTCGTCACCGCCTGATCATGATGACCAAAGGGAATCCAGTCGAACAAGCCGGCAAGGTTGACCGATCGGGATTGAAAGAATATTTTACTGCGATTGAAATTGTGGCGGAGAAAGACTTACCGACTTATCGAAGCGTAGTCGCCAAATTTGACTTAGATCCTACGAATACCTGGATGGTGGGCAATAGCCCAAAGTCAGACATCAACCCTTCGTTGGCAGCGGGATTGCACGCCGTGTTCATCTCGCACGACAATACCTGGGTACTGGAACACGAAGAGCTGAATTCTGCTCCGGCAGCGCAAAAACTTTTAGTTCTGTTTAGTTTCGCCGACCTGCGCAAACATTTTTAGACGGCCGCAAGAGATACCATCGTTACTGAATCACAAATGTCACCGCATTCGAGTTCACGCCACCCGAGCGCACATAGACCTGCACCATGCCTGGATTTGCAATGTCAGCAGCAGCGATTTGTGCTGTGACCTGAGTAGTGGTTCCGTAACTAGTGGGCTTAGCGGTACTCCCAAAATAAACAGCGGAGTCTGATCTAAAATGCGCTCCTGTGACGGATAAGGTGAAGTCTCCGCCGCCTGCTGTTGCCCCGGCGGGCGAGAGTTGCACAATGTTTAGCGTCCCATTACGCGGGCCCATATAGTTGCGGGAGCTGTAACCGCACCCAATCGTCATTAGCGCGATGGCTGTCACCGCGAAGAATTTAATTTGTAACATCGCTTCCTCCCGACCGTCCCAGTACGGTTATGAAAGAAAGTAGCATCCGAAGCAGGCGCGGTTGTCACGGCTTCGTCACTTGTTTGTTAAGAATCAAAAGTTGGGTACAGACCGTGCTCGCGAGATGTGGGACGGGCGGGGAACGGCCAAAAACAACGGCCCGGAATTTCTCCGGGCCGGCTGTTGTGTCCAGAAACGATAATCTAGTTGTTTGGAACGCCAGTTTCAGTTGACGCTGGAGAGCTCGAGGCGGACTGAATGCTTGTAGCATTCAACCTGGTTAACCTTGGGTAAAAGGGTGTCACTTCAAACGGCATTTTGTCGCGGGCGGACGTGATTGCTACCGGTTGAGCTTTCACGATCTCAACCTTGTCGTCCCATGCATTGAGTTTCACGCGCGACCCCAAGGGCAGTGCGGCGATCTGGTCCATCTTGTTCCAATCAAGTGCTGGAGCACTATTCGCCAGCTGCGCCATGCGGGTTACCGTGCCATTGTCGGAGATATTGTTGCCAAGGTGGGCCTGCAGTAACGCGTTCAATTGAGGAGCGCGAGCCTGCAGAGCCTTAATGAACAGGCCGGCCGACTCCATTTTCTGGGCGTAGGGCGAAGCCTTCAACATCTCGATTGCTTTCTTGTCGGCTGCAGCTTCTTCTTCAGGAATATGTTTGAAGCCGAGGTTGTGATAGGTGGCGTCATCGGAGAAAAGCATGCGATCGTTAAAGGCGTACTGGCTGCCCAGGTTATGCCCGAGAACGATGTGAGCGAGTTCATGAGCCAGAACCATCGCCAGGCTGCCTTCGTCCGGCAAAACGTCGATCAATCCGCGGCTCACGATGATGGTGTTACCAACGCTAAACGTCTCTAAGGGAGAAGTAATCAACACTCTGGTGCGTACCGGGCGCGGCAATTCGATGTTGTTCGTAATCTCGATATTGTTAACTACTGTCTGCAAAATTTTGTCTACGTCGCCTTCGGGAGCCAGCAGTCCTGCCCGTTCCAGGCGCTCGTTAACGTTATCTACCGCCTGCTGCTGCCAGTTGCGCTCAGCAGCCAGAGGCGTTGCATCCTGCGCGGTCGGTGTATCGTCTTTCACGCTGTCGATGCGAATATTGGTCAACTCGTCGTTCGGCGTCGTGGTCTTCAGGTTGTAGCCCCACATGCGAGTCTGGGCTTTGAACGCGATGGTGTTTTTCGCTCCAGCCGTAAAGTCGCCTTCTTCGCTGTAGATGTAGGCTGGCAGCCAGTATTCCGGGACCAGGTTGAGTCTCCAGCTATCCATGTGGAAGTAGTAATTGTTGCGCGTGGGGTGCGAATAAGTGCCGTTCAGGCGAACGATGTTAAAACCCTGATCTTCAACCCAGATACGACCCAAAAATCGACCGTGCCCCGCATCTTTTTTCGGCGTGATGTCGAATACCAGGCAACGGATGTCGCCGACAAATTCTCTGCGAGCAAAATGAAAGTTGTAGTGCTGGCGATCAAAGTCGTTACGGTCGGCGAAGATCATCCACGAAAAGCCGAGCGGCTGATATTGGAGCTTGAATTTGCTGGTGAAACCGCCGAGCAAACGCTTCTCCATGCTCTCAGTTTTTTCGCTGAGCTTGCCCTTGGAACTGCCGAGGTAATCATTGCGGTCGATCGAGTCGCTAAGATCCATGCGGCCAAGAAAATAGCGATCATTCTGGGGGACCGGGCCAAGTTGGGGATCCTGGATCAGATTCTGCAAATAGGTTTCAACGAGCGGCGTGCGCGGGGCCAGGAATTTAACTAACTCTTTTTCTCGCAGGATCACGCGGTCAACCGCCTGATCCATCGTTGCCGGAGGAGCCAAACTGGTTTGCGGCTGCACCGAAACTGACGGTTGTGTCGAAGAAATTCGTTGAAGGTTTAGCGGCGCAGGCGCCGGCTGTTGGGCGGCGGAGGTCATGGTCATCGCCAAGAGTGCGAACATCCACTTCGAACTGCGCATTTCATTCCGCATAAATCGTGTCTCCAAAAGTTCAATATGCTAAAGCAAAAACCACATGAACGACGGCAGTCGAATCGACCGCTTGTCCATTGCGCATCGCCGCTTTGAAGCGCATTTTGTTCGCTGCTGCGACCGCCGCTTCATCTAAACCGTGTCCCAGGCCACGCACCACGCGATTGACGTGAAGCTGACCGTTCGCAGAAAACTCAACTTCCAAAAGAACCTCGCCTTCCAACCGCATTGCGCGAGCGTCATCTGTGTAAACCGGGTTCGGCTTGTAGGTGATCTCAACTGGATTGCTGGTAAGAGAAACATCCATGCGCTGCGCGTGCGGAACATTCTGAGCAACCTCCTGGTTGCCGAAGCCTGAAGTCTTAACCGCGGCGTGTCCGCTCTTGCGACCGTCCCCTTGGCCGGCGGTGGCTACGCCGTTACCGAAATCGGCGCTCGCGACAGTTCCCTTCAGTCCCTTCGCTCCTCCGGAACCATTGCCTTGGCCTGCCCCAATCGGCATGTCAAAAGAACCGTTTGTCGAGGCGATCAACTTTCCGCCTGGCTTGCTATGCTCGCTCGGCTTCAACCCGTTAGGATCTCCGAACCCGCCGGTCTGCACTTTTTCAGCGGATGCGTTCAAGGTTGGAGCTACCGAGCTTCCTTGAAAG